>URPQ01000124.1 GCA_900549755.1 uncultured Oscillospiraceae bacterium | reverse complement strand
GTTTATTATTTTCGGGCATAATGAAGAGGAAATTCCTCTGGTAAAGAAAATGGCGCCGGAGCTTGGTTTTTCAAATGTGTTTTTTAAGCTGAACTATGACGGAAATTTTTCGCCGGTTGAAGACGTCGAGTTTGTCAAAAGGGAAACAGGGCTTAAATATGTGCATAACGACACCTGCTACCCCGCAATTTTGGTTATTGGGCAGTTTATTGACGCGCTCAATTCCGGCAAATACGACCCGCACAAAACCGCGCTCATACTTTTTCAAACGGGCGGCGGCTGCCGTGCCTCAAACTACATTTTCCTTTTAAGAAAGGCGCTTGAACGCGCGGGCTACGGCTATATACCTGTTATTTCGCTTAACCTTGCGGGGCTTGAAAATCACCCCGGCTTTAAGCTTACCGTGGCTATGCTGCATAGGCTGTTTTACGGCATAATTTACGGTGATATGCTTTTAAGCCTTGTAAACCAGTGCAAGCCGTATGAGAAAAACAAGGGGCAGACAGAGCAGCTTGCGGACGAGCTGACGGCGCTGCTTGCAAATAAAATGCAGACAGAGGGAATATCCTTTAAAAAGGTTAAACAAAACTGCAAAATGATACTCTCGCGCTTTGCGGAAATACCGCGCGTAAACGAGGAAAAGGTAAAAGTAGGCGTGGTGGGGGAGATATATGTAAAATATTCCCCGCTCGGCAATAATAATCTGGAGCAGTTTTTAATTGACGAGGGCGCAGAGGTGGTAGTGCCGGGGCTGCTTGACTTTTTTATGTACTGCATAGTTTCAAATATTTCGGATATTGAGCTTTACGGTTTACATAAAATCAGAAAACCCGTGCTGAAATTCGTATTCAATTACCTGCAAAAACAGCAGAATGAAATAATTGAACTGATGAAGACCGCCGACAATTTCACCCCGCCGACTCCCATTGCGCACACCATGAACCTGATAAAGGATTTTATGGGCTTCGGCACAAAAATGGGCGAGGGCTGGTTATTGCCCGCCGAAATGCTTGAACTCAACGATGAGGGCGTGCACAATATAGTGTGCACCCAGCCTTTCGGCTGCCTGCCCAACCACATATGCGGCAAGGGAATGATGAAACCGCTTAAAGAGAAAAACCCCGATATGAATATTGTGGCTATCGACTACGATTCGGGCGCGTCAAAGGTAAACCAGGAAAACCGAATAAAGCTGATGCTTGCAAACGCGCGGGCGGATCTGGCCGAGAAAAACCGCGAAAATAATATTAAGACGGAGGAAAAAGCATATGCCGAGGCTTAATATTGTTATGGTGGAGCCTGAAATTCCGCAAAACACGGGCAATGTGGCGCGCACCTGCGCCGCCACTGGGGCAAGGCTGCACCTTGTAGGACCTATGGGGTTTACAATAGATGATAAAAAGCTGAAACGCGCGGGGCTTGACTACTGGAAATATCTTGATATTACCTATTATAACAGCCTTGCAGAGTTTTTTGAAAAGAACAACGGCGCTTATTTTTATTTCACCACCAAGGGCAGACAAACTCATTCCGATGTAAATTATCCCGATAACTGCTACCTTTTATTCGGCAAGGAAACAAAGGGTCTGCCGGAAGAACTGCTTATAAAAAATCCCGAACGCTGCGTGCGTATACCCATGCAGGGCGAAATACGCAGTCTTAACCTTTCAAACTCGGTTGCTATCGCGGTTTACGAGGCTTTGCGGCAGTGGAATTACCCCGAGCTTAGCAATTTCGGTCAGCTGCACAATTATAAATGGGAGGATATAGGCTAAATTTTACGGCGCGGGATAAAATAAATATTGAAAAATCAGAAAAATGTGGTAAAATAGAATTGTAAAAATTTTAACAATGTTTTACACATGTTTGAAAGGATGTTTTTAAATGAACGCTCTTAACAAAAAAACCGTTGACGACATTAACGTAAAAGGTCAAAAGGTTCTTGTCCGCTGCGATTTTAACGTACCGCTTAAAAACGGCGTTATTACCGACGAAAACCGCATAATTGCGGCTCTGCCCACAATTAAAAAGCTCATTGCCGACGGCGGCAGAGTTATTCTTTGCTCACACCTCGGTAAGCCGAAGGGCGAGCCTAAGCCGGAGCTTTCTCTCGCTCCCGTTGCAAAGCGCTTATCAGAGCTGCTCGGCAAAGAGGTTGTTTTTGCCGCTGACGATAACGTTGTAGGCGAAAATGCAAAGGCTGCGGTTGCTAAAATG
>URPQ01000123.1 GCA_900549755.1 uncultured Oscillospiraceae bacterium | reverse complement strand
ATTGTGAGCGGAGGGCAACAATGCCGATAACGGCGCCGTTTCTTCAAAAAAGCATTGTACCCTGATTGTATTGTCTAATCAACAGATTTCATTGATTCCACCATATCCACCTTTTTAAGGCGCGGGGTAAGCGCTAAATTGACCGCCATGGTGAATACAACCGTTATAACCGCCGCAAACACAAAGGATTTCGGGTAAATCGTCCGCCCGAACATTACGGATTCCATTTCGGCGGTATAAACCACAAAACGGCAGAGGAACACGCCCAGCACCAGACCGACCGCCGTGCCTATAAGGCTTAAAAGATAGGTTTCCCTGCAAACGTAGGAGTTTACCTCACGGTCGAAAAAGCCTAAAACCTTTATTGTGGCAATTTCCTTAATTCTCTCGCTTATGTTTATATTCGTAAGGTTGTAAAGCACCACAAACGCAAGCGTTCCCGCAGAGATTATAAGCACCAGCACAATATAATTTATGCTTCTTATCATATTATCAAAGCTTTCAATAACAAAGGTGGAAAAGGACGCGGAAACAACCCCGTCGGTCGCTAAAATTTCCCTCGTCATACCGTCCTGTTTGTCGGCAGAAACACCCGACTTTATAAGCAATGTTAAATATGCGCAGTCCTTTCCGAAAAGCTCTGAATAGTATTCGGGTGTCATATAAACATAGCTGTTAATATAATTTTCGCAAATACCGCTTATTTTCGCCTCCGCCTTTTCGCCGTTTTTGGTTTTAAGGGTCACGGTATCGCCCTTTTTAATGCCGTGAGACGTGGCGAATTTTTCGGTTATTATCACTCCGCCGTTTTGCAGCGCGAGCTTTTCCCCGCTCTTCCGCTCGCGCAGCTTCACATAATCGGCAAAATCCTCGGTTTTCTCGGGCACATAGAAATTTATTTCAAGCTCCTTTTCGTCCTGCAAAACATAGCCTGTTTCGGAATGAATCTCTGTAAAGCTATCGGTATTTTTGCGGAAATATTCAAGCGTATTATCATCGGCGGTATCAGAGAGCAGCACGGTCAGGTCATACTGTTGAATGTCCTCGTACTGTTTAGGTACAATATCGCCTATCGTGTCTTTCAGCCCAAATCCCGTAAGCAGCAGCGCCGTACAGCCCGAAATGCCTATAACGGTCATAAACAGACGTTTTTTGTATCTGAACAGGTTGCGCGCCGTGACCTTGTGGGTAAATTTCATACGCCGCCATATAAAGCCCACGCGCTCAAGCAGTATTCTTTTTCCGCTTTTGGGGGCTTTAGGCAGCATAAGCGCGGCGGGGTTTTCGCGTAAAGCTGCAATCACCGCCCATAAAGTCGCCGCCAAAATACAGATAACGGCGGCAATCAGTGCCCCTAAGGATATGGGCGCGTTAAAGCTCAAATGTATTTCGGGCAGACGGTACATTATTCTGTAAACGTTTATAATAACCGTCGGGAAAAGGTAGAGCCCCAGCGCCAGCCCGAAAAACCCGCCCGTAACCGCCGCAGCGCCCGCGTAAAGCAGGTATTTCGCGGCAATGGCGCAGGAGGAAAAGCCCAGGGCTTTAAGCGTGCCTATCTCGGTGCGCTCCTCGTCTACCATTCGGGTCATGGTGGTAAGCGCCACAAGCGCCGCCACCGCAAAGAAGAACACGGGAAAAACCTTTGCTATTGAATTTACCTTTTCGGCGTTCGCCTTTAGGGATACAAAGCTTACGTTGCTTTCGCGGTCAAGTATATACCATTCGGGCTTTTTCACTCGGTTCTCGGCGGCGGAAATTATTTTATCTTCAAGCCCCATTGCAGCAGCCGCCTTGCCCTCGGGCGTGGCAATCGCAGCATCCGCCGCAATTTTTTTAAGCTCGTCATAGCGCGCGTTTTCTCTTGCTTCGGCTGTTTTTTTCAAGGCTTCCTTTCCGTCGTCGCGTAAATCCTCATATTCGCCGTAAAAAGCGTTAAGCTCCTTTGCTCCTTTAAGCGTCAGGAAAATATCGGTGTAATAATCGGTGCTAAAGGTATCGTACTCGGTGTAGAGAACCACCGAAATTCTGCCGTTTGCAATATCGGTACTTTCCTTTTCTATTGACATATACATAGGGCTTTCAACCACGCCCACAACCGTCAGTTCGTCTGTGGAGAGAACGTCGGCATTTTCGGCGTGATACACCGTGCCAAGCTCAGGCTGCGCTAAAAACGGGTTTGGCACAAGGGCTAAGCACTCGCCCGCCTTTTCGGGGTATCTGCCGCTTTTAAGCTCGGTTTTGTTTACCTCGCCTTTGTTTTTTATGCTGTCGCTGTCGTCAGCATATATCCGCGCGGCGGTGCCGTCCCCGCCGTCCTTTTTAATAAGTATATCTGCGGTCTTGCAA
>URPQ01000122.1 GCA_900549755.1 uncultured Oscillospiraceae bacterium | reverse complement strand
CCGAATGGACGAGGTAATGCAGTGCGAAAATGTGGCGGGGGTTGACGGTATACTGTTAGACCTTGGGGTTTCATCCTTTCAGCTTGATAATGCCGAGAGGGGCTTTTCCTACCACAAGGACGCACCGCTTGATATGCGAATGAGCAAAAGCGGGCTAACCGCCGCGGATATAGTGGCAAGCTATTCCGCAGCAGAGCTTGCAAGAATTTTCAGAGACTACGGCGAGGAAAAATTTGCCTATAAAATCGCGCTAAAAATTGCTGATGAGCGTGAAAAGCAGCCGATCATGAGCACCTTGCAGTTGGCGGATATAATCGCCTCCGCCGTACCCGCAAAGGTGCGGCGCGACGGTCACCCCGCAAGGAAATGCTTTCAGGCTATAAGAATTGCCGTAAACGGCGAGTTAGACGAGCTGCGGGACGCTTTGGATAAGGCATTCGGGCTGCTTAATAAGGACGGCGCCTTGGCTATTATAACCTTCCATTCGCTTGAAGACAGAATGGTGAAACAAAAATTCCGCGAATATTGCACAGGCTGCACCTGCCCGCCGGATTTCCCGGTGTGCGTTTGCGGCAAAACACCGGCAGGGCATTTGCTCACCAGAAAGCCCATAGAGCCGAGTGAAAAAGAATTGAACGAAAACCCGCGCAGCAGAAGCGCAAAATTGAGGGTAATTATAAAGAATTAACAGGGGATACGCGTTATGAACAACATAAAATATTATAACGACAGCTTAGCATACGATTTTGAAATGTTTATGCCGAAAACCGCCGAGACCGAAAAAAGGCGTGATAATATAGTTGCAATGCCCAAAACGGCGGAGCGTACAAAAAGCCGCAGACGCGCGGCGGCTAAAAGTCTTTCATCGCCCGCGGCGTTTATAATGGCGGCAACCTTTATTCTGGCGGCACTTTGCGGAAATATTATGATGCGCATTAAAATAAACGAGGTAAACTCCGAAATAGGCGAGGTTAAAGCCGCCATAACCGAGCTTGACAGCGAGAAGACAAGCCTTGAGGTTGAAATGCAGCGCAGAATTTCCTTTGCAAACCTTGAGCTTGAGGCAACACAGCTCGGTATGCGTAAGATGGAAAAAAGCAACGTTAAGTATATAAGAGTAAACGATAAGGATAAGGCGGTTAAAGCCGACGGAAGTGAAGTAACCGCGAAGTAATAAAAGTACAGGTAACAGTAATATATTATCAGTGTAAGAATAGAGAGTACGAGAGTTGTTTTGCCGACTCTCGTATTCGGATATTATCGGAAACGGAGGAAAACGTATGACTGTAAAGCCGAATAAAATGATGCTTACAAGAATTGCAGCCGTAATGCTGGTGCTTATAATAGCGCTTTCGGTTGTATCTACGGGCAGTCTTGTAAACATTATGATAATAAACGGCGAGAAATATCAGAACGACGCCTCCGAGCAGCAGCTGTACGACAGCCTTGTCACCGCACCGCGCGGCGATATTTACGACCGCAATATGCAAACCCTTGCAACAAGCTCGCCCGCGTGGACGGTATATATTACCCCAAACGGAATAAGGAGCATTAAAAAAGCCGGGGACGCCGAAAAGGTAAAGAAAAAAATTGCCGAGGGTTTATCTGAAATACTTGAAATGGATTACGATACGGTGTATGATTATACAGGTAAGAAATCCTACTATGTTATCGTTAAAAAGAAAATTGAAAAAACCGCTGCCGATAAGGTGCGGCAGTTTATACTCGATAATAAGGATCTGGAGCTTTCGCAGTATATAGGGCTTGACTCCACTACAAAAAGGTATTACCCGAACGGCAACCTGGCATCGGTAGTCTTAGGCTTTGTAGGGTCGGACGATCAGGGACTTTCAGGACTTGAAAGCTACTACGATAACGAGCTTACAGGCACCGCGGGGCGCGTGGTTGCGGCAAAAAACGCCGCGGGAACAAATATGCCGTTTTCTTATGAAAAGGTGGAAAACGCGGTAAAGGGCGGTTCTCTTGTTTTAACGCTTGATAACTACGTTCAGTACACGGCGGATAAATACCTTGAGGCAGCAATAGAGGAAAATCAGATTGCCGAGCGCGGCGCGGCGGTTGTTATGAATGTTAATACCGGCGCGATACTTGCAATGTCGGTAAAAGGCGATTTTGACCCGAACGCACCGTTTACACTCTCTGCCGCCGACCAAAAAAAGGTTGACGAAACCGAGGGCGACGAAGAAAAGAAAAAGGTGCAAAGCGAGCTTTTAAACCGCCAGTGGCGAAACAAGGCGGTTTCGGATACCTACGAGCCGGGCTCTGTTTTCAAAGCGGTTACGGCGGCTATAGCGCTTGAAGAAAACCTTGTAAATAAAAATTCAAGCTTTTTCTGCAACGGTCTCGCAACGGTGGC
>URPQ01000121.1 GCA_900549755.1 uncultured Oscillospiraceae bacterium | reverse complement strand
TCTCACACTTAACTCCTTTATTTTTCACGATAAATGCAACCTTTTCGTACTGTTGCATTTACTTTGAGAATTTACGTTTTCTTTTGCCCTTATATCATAAACATCCAATAGAGTCTGATTGTTATTATACATGGCGCTCGGCTCGAAAAAAGGCGTTTCGGAAATCCGAAACGCTTTAACCGCATTGCCTTGAGTGTTTTTTTGACTTATGTCATAGCCGAAGTCAAGCTGCCTTCCACACTCAAACTCTCGGGAGCCCCTCCGCATACACTTTTTCGGCAAAGCCTATGTTTCACAGGGAAGAGATATTTCTACCTATTGCTTATTCATTATAATTGATATTATTCTTTTGTCAACTGTTTTTTTAAATGCAACGGACATATGTTTTTGAATAAACCAATTTCTTTAAACCGGCATTGATATCTGCAGATTTTCCTTTCCGCGCAATTTTAAATAAAGTGATTTTGCAGAAGCGCGTCGCCTTTGTATTTTTCATTTTTAAGTATTGACTTTATGCGTTCTGAAAACCACCTGTTCCCGCCGCCCATTGTGGGAACATTTTCTTCCGTCAGCCGTTTGGCTATTTCAAGATAGGTTGCCCCTGCAAGAAAGTCGTTGTATATACGCCTTACAATATCCGCCTGCTCCGGAACAATTTCGGGCTGACCGTCAGCGCTCCGTGGTTTTGTAGCAGTAAAACATTGTGCTCTGTAAGATACGGCGCTATTGCCTCGGGTACTTCGTTTGTAGAGGGCGTACCGTAAGGAGTAAGCGGTATTGAACCTATTGCAATTACGGTTTCAATCATACTGTACTCATCAAGTCTCTTGTACGCACCCGCCGACCCGCTCTGTATAGCATCGCATATTTGCTCCCTTGTTTCCATATATGCCATTTTTCGCACATTACTTTTTAAATTGCGCGCCGTAGTTTGCGCAGGCTCTGTAATCCGCGCCCTCTTTATCCATTCCGAAAGCGTTCCATGCAGCCGGACGGAATATATCTTCTTCGGGCACATTGTGCATACAAACCGGAATACGGAGGATTGAGCAAAGGGTTATAAGATCTGCGCCTATATGACCGTAGGATATAGCGCCGTGGTTAGCGCCCCAGTTGTTCATAACATCATAAGCTGACTTAAATGCGCCCTCGCCCGTAACGCGCGGAGTAAACCAGGTGCAGGGCCAAGTATAGTCGGTGCGTTTCCAAAGCGTGTCGCTTACCTCTGCCGGCAGATCCACTGTCCAGCCCTCAACTATCTGGAGTACAGGTCCCAAGCCCTTTATAAGGTTAAGCCTTATCATTGTGGCGGGCATTTCAGCCTTTGTTTCAAAGCGGGAGGAGAATCCGCCGCCTCTGAAATAGCCGAGGTCGGCATAGTTCCATGTGGTATTATCCATAATTGCCTTTTGGTCGGCTTCGGTTACTTCATACCAAGGCTTCATAACAGCGTTTCCGTTTTCGTCCTTTGCCGCGCCGCTTGCGTCAAGGCAGCATGCGCCAGAATTTATAAGGTGAATAAAGCCGTCCGCCTCTTTTGCGTGACCCCCAAGGTCATAGCCCGTTACTCTCTTTACAGATTTTCCGTTCCAACAGGTTCTGACATCGGCGAACATCTGCGCGCGGTTGGTGAGCAGTTTCATAAACAGCATACCGAGTCCGTTTAAAACATCGTTTTCGGTTGCGAGTATGTACGGCTCTCTCGCCCCGTTCCAGTCGAACGAGGTATTAAGCAGCGCCTCGGGGAAATCGCAGTTCGGGTAAAAGTCCGTCCACTGGCGCTGACCCTGGAAGCCTGCGGCTATCGCGTTGTGACCTACAGCCTCTTCCTCGCAGCCCTTGGGGAGGTTTTTATTACCGTTCATAAGGTCTTTTATTATAACGCACATCTTAACGGTAAATTCCCAGTCCTCTTTTTTCTGCTCGTCGGTTCTTTGCAGATTTTCGGGGTTTTTATCAAAACCCATCTTGCAGTATTTCTTTGACCATTCAAGCGCTTTTTCATACTCTTTTTCATCATAAATGCCCTCGGTCATTCGGCGGATAATTTCCACTTCGTCTACCGATTCAACGCGCATACCGAGGTAATCCTCAATAAAGTGCGGGTCAATTATAGAGCCGCCTATGCCCATTGTGATAGAGCCTATCTGCAAATACGACTTACCGCGCATTGTAGCGGCGGCGACGGCCGCTCTGCCGAAACGGAGCAGTTTTTCTTTTACGTCTGCGGGGATTTCGGTATCGTCCGCGTCGCATACGTCGTGACCGTAAATTCCGAATGCAGGCAGTCCCTTCTGAGCGTGAGTTGCAAGCACGGACGCTAAATAAACAGCGCCCGGTCTTTCGGTACCGTTAAAGCCCCAAACCGCCTTTATTGTGTCCTTTTCC
>URPQ01000120.1 GCA_900549755.1 uncultured Oscillospiraceae bacterium | reverse complement strand
TTTAACGGCGTCCGGGTCGCGGTCAAGCGCATAGAGCATACCGCTTTTAAGCCTTTTTGCAATTTCAAGCGAATGTCCCGCGCCGCCTGCGGTTCCGTCAATATAAATGCCATCGGGTTTAATATTCAGCGCCGATACGGCTTCATCGAGCAATACCGATTTATGAAGAAATTCCATCAGAAATTAAGCTCCTCCATAATAGCGGCAACCGACTCGGGCGTGTACTGCGCGTTCTCCTCGTTCCAAAGCTCGGTGTTCCATATTTCAAGGTTGGTGTCCATACCTATTATGTGCGCTTCGCCCTCAAGATTTGCATATTCACGCAAAACCGGCGGAATAAGTATTCTGCCCTGCGAGTCAAAGTCAACGCTGAAAGCACCGTCGTAAAGAAAGCGTTTTACCGCGCTTGATTTGGTGCTCGGGAGCGTGCCTATTTTCTCAACCAGCTTGTCCCATTCCTCAGCGGAGTAAACGCATAAGCAGCGCTTGCCGTAAATACCGCGGCATATCATAAAGCCGCTGCCGAGCTCCTCACGCAGCTTTGCCGGAATGAAAACCCTGCCTTTTTTATCTATATTATGTTGATAGCCTCCAAAAAGCACGATTTTCGCCTCCGTTTGCTCCACTTTAATGCACTTTTATAGATTTTGACTCCACTTTGCACCACTATGATTGTATTATAAAACCTTTTCGGGCAAAAATCAAGTATTTTTTAACGTTTAAATAAATTTTTTCGGCGGTTTCTATATATTGTGTTGAGCCTAAGCAACAGGCACTACTCATATATACAAAAAAAGCCTCCCTCTTACAAGGGAGACAGTATAAAATACAGTTCAATTTCGGTTATTTCTTAACATACGCAGCACAAATAAGGAAACACCCAAAAAGCAGAGCGCCGCCCGCCAACGGAAAGGCAAAGGCGAACACCATATATGCAGAATATACATTATGGCTGAAATGCTCATACACCTCCCCGAAAACAGCGCAAAAAGCGGAAACCGCCAAATATACACACGCCGTTTAAATTTTGTAAAAGCTTTAAAAAAAATGAACTTGAGCCTACACATTTGCGTAAAACTCAAATTCATTTTTAATTCAGGCCAATAAGTTTTGCCTGCACAGCATATTTTCATATTCAGCCTCAGGAACAGGTCGGCTGAAATAATATCCCTGCATTTGATTGCAGCCGAAGCCCATAAGCATTTCAGCCTGCTCCTTGGTTTCAACCCCCTCGGCAATAACAGGCACCCTAAGCTCCCTTGCCATATTTATAATTGACGAAATAATTATTTTGCTCTTTTCGGTTTCCGATGTTTCCGATAAGAATTTCATATCCAGCTTTAATTTATCAATATTTATATCCTTAAGCAAATTAAGCGAGGAATACCCCGAGCCGAAATCGTCCATTTCAACTATAAAGCCGTTGTTTCTCAGCGCCGATATAGTATTTAAAAACACCGCGGTATTATCCATATATGCGCTTTCGGTTATTTCAAGATGAAGCGCGTTTGTAGGCACGCCGTATTTTTTCAGAATATCGGAAAGCTTCGCACATAAATCGTTTTGGTAAATATCTACCCTTGAAAGGTTTACCAAAACCGGAATAATTCCCCTGTCCGGAAACTCAGTGCACCATTTTTTAATATATCCGCAGGTCTTTTCGATAACATATTTATCTACCCGGCTTATGTAATCACTTTTTTCAAGCAGCGGAATAAACACTGCCGGCGAAATCATACCCATTTTGGGGTGATTCCAGCGAATAAGTGCCTCGGCACCCGTAATACTCCCTTTTGAAAAATCAAATTGCGGCTGAAACCAAACCTCAAGCTGCTCATCGTCTATCGCGGTCTGTATATCGGAAAGCATCTCCTGCTGCTCCTTTTCAACCGCCATCATTCCCTTTTCGTAATACGCAATTTTTCTTGTTAAATTACCTTTAATTGATTGCAGCGCAAGCAATGCCTTGTAGCTCATAGTGTATGTATCACAATCCGTTTCGCACAGATCATACACACCCATATGCACCTTTATCGGCATATGCAGATCATAGGATTTAAAGCAGTCATTAAAGTTATCGTAACATTCTTCAACACTCACGGCGTCGTCTGCACAGAAACGCACAAAATGGTCAACATTAAGGTGCGCCGAAAAGCTGTCCGCCGTGTTAAAACGCCGCATATAGTTTGCAATATCTCTTAAAAGCTTATTTCCTATGTCATATCCGTAAATACCGTTAATATCTCTGAAACGGTCAATATTATAACGTTGAATACGGAATTTTCTGCCGGGGTTTTCGCTTATCCACCGAGCCGCACGTTTGTGGAAACCGCTTGAGTTGTATAGCCCCGTAAGCGTATCCCTTTCACTCAGAACAATTTCGGAAATATCCCTGCACACCATTATTATTACGCTTTTGCTGCTGTCAAAATATTTGAATGTAAGCTCCTTGCAAAGTGCGGTGTTTTCGCTTTGCAGCGTAGCGCTGAAATTCACGCTGTACTGTTCCTTTGTTTCCAGTTCCTTTTTAATATGCGGCAAAACAAGCGCATTTACAAGCGCCGAGCGCTCAGGCTTCGAAAACTTATCTGTCAGTGCTTTTATAACCTGCGTATCGTAGCT
>URPQ01000119.1 GCA_900549755.1 uncultured Oscillospiraceae bacterium | reverse complement strand
GCAGATAATAAATATTTTCAAGCGCACGTTTAATATGACGCCCTACCAGTATTTTTCAAAAAAGCGCATTGAAATTGCCGCCTCGCTGCTTCTCAATTCAGATACGCCTATAAAGGAAATAGCGGCGCTGCTGAACTATTCCGACCAGCCTTATTTTTCAAACGCGTTCAAAAAAATTATGGGAATATCACCCGAAAAATACCGAAAGATGAACGTAAACAGTGATATTACCAAATCTAATATTAACAATAAAATCCTTATGGAGCAAGCGGAAAATCTTCCCTTTGCGCTTAAGGTTGACAGACACTGAACTTAAACTCAGAAAGCGAGCTCCATTATTATGATTAAATTTTCCCCCGAGAATAAAACATTTTACCTTAACACAAAAAATTCAAGCTATATTATCAACATTCTGGATAACGGTCTGCTCTGCCATAAATATTACGGCGCTTCTGTCGCCGAGGATAATATGGAATACTACAATCTTTTTGCAAAGCACGAGTACACGCCCAATATGATTTTAAACGGCTATACGTTTTCAAAGGATAATCTGCCGCAGGAATACCCCGTATTCGGGCGGGGAGATTTTCGCAGCCCCGCGGTTTGTGTTGAGCGGCCCGACGGCAGGTGTGTAAACGACCTTATATATAAAAGCCATGAAATAACCGCAGGCGTGCCGAAAATTGAGGGACTGCCGTATTTCAATAAAAACACCGAGGGTACAGCAACCTTAAAAATTGTTCTTACCGACTGTGTTTCCGGCTTTGAAAGCGCCCTTTTCTATTCGGTTTTTGAAAATGAAGACGCAATTACAAGACACACCGTAATTACAAACACAACTGATAAAAGCTTAAAGCTCCGCTCGGCGGACAGTCTTTCGGTAGATTTTGAGGCTAAGGAATTTGACTTTTTAACGCTGCGCGGCGCCTGGGCAAGAGAGCGGCATATAAACCGACGTTCCCTCAGCTACGGCACCACATCTATTGAAAGCCGGCGGGGTTCATCCGGTCACCAGCATAATCCGTTTGCCGCGCTTATATCGCGCAATACAACCGAAGAAAGCGGCGAGGCTTACGGCTTTGCGCTTGTTTACAGCGGTAATTTCAGAATTTCAGCCGAGGTTGACCAATTTTCTTCAACCCGACTGCAAATGGGCATAAACCCGAACGGCTTTACATATGTTTTATCGCCCGGGGAAAGCTTTACTACCCCGCAGGCAGTTTCGGTATACAGTAATTCGGGGCTTTGCGGAATGTCGCACAGCTTTCACAATATGTGCAAAAATCACCTGGGAAGATCAGCCGAGAAAGCCGTAAAGCACCCCATAATTATTAACAGTTGGGAGGCTATGTATTTTGATATTACCGAAAAGCGCATAGAAAACCTTGTGCGCAGCTGCCGCGGCCTCGGAATTGATACATTTGTTTTGGATGACGGCTGGTTCGGCTGCAGAAAAAGCGATAATTCCTCGCTCGGGGATTGGTATATTGATAAAAACAAGTTCCCTAACGGGCTCAACAATATTATAAGCATATGCAAAGAAAACGGAATGAGTTTCGGAATATGGTTTGAGCCTGAAATGATTTCGGAAAACAGCGAGCTTTACCGCCGCCACACCGATTGGTGTATTCACACACCCGGCTGCGCCCCAATAGAAAGCCGTAGCCAGCTTGTGCTCGATATGGCGCGCAGCGAGGTTGTGGACTGCATTTACAACCAGCTTGCTGCCCTGCTTAATGAATATGATATAACCTATGTTAAATGGGATATGAACCGTAATATTACCGATAACGGCTCTGCCTCGCTTTCGGCGGACGCGCAGGGTGAGCACGCGCACAGATATATTTTAGGTGTTTACAGCCTTATGGACCGCCTTACAAAGGCTTTTCCCGATGTTCTTTTTGAAGGGTGCGCGGGCGGCGGCGGGCGGTTTGACTTCGGTATTCTTTACTATATGCCCCAAATTTGGACAAGTGATGATACCGACGCCGTGGAACGGCTGAAAATTCAATACGGCACCAGTATGGTCTACCCGGTATCGGCTATGACCGCCCATGTTTCCGCCTGCCCTAATCACCAAACGGGGCGAATTACACCGTTTAAAACAAGGGGCGATATTGCTCAAATTTGCAATTTCGGCTATGAGCTTGACGCAAGCAAGCTATCAAGCGACGAAACCGAACAAATAAAAGAGCAAATCAAGTTTCACAGAAAAATTGAGCCTATGATTTACAACGGGGATTTCTACCGCCTTATAAGCCCCTTTGAAAGTGATTGCTGCTGCTGGCAAATTGCGGCGCAGGATAAAAAAAACTCGGCAGTTGTATTTGCCACGCAAAAGGCAACGCCCAACAGCGGCGGCTTTTATATAAAATTGCGCGGTCTTGACCCCGAAAGTATATACACCGTTTCGCCTATGAACATAAAGCTGCACGGCAAAACGCTTATGAATGCCGGGCTACCCATAACCAAGGAATATTTTGATTTTAACACCGCAATTTTTGAACTGACAGCCGAATAGATAAAAAGCAGCAACCATAAACGGATAAAAACCGTTTATGGCTGCTGTTTTTTAATAAATTAAATATTTTCCGCTGTCATTACAGCGTCTTTTCCGGGGCCTACGTTAAATTTATAGGCTATGCTTCTGTTTACCGAAAACACATCTATGCAGGTTTCTCTTTCGGTCCCCTCGGTGCGGTCGGTCATAAGCACCCACGGCAAA
>URPQ01000118.1 GCA_900549755.1 uncultured Oscillospiraceae bacterium | reverse complement strand
CCGAAAAGCCCTGCGCCATACCCGAGCTGCCGCAAAGTATTACCGTGCCGCCGCTGACGGTCGCCTCGCCGTTGTAATCAAACGCGGCGTTTCCGTTATCGGTCGGTCCGCTTACAAGCACCGTGCCGCCCGTTATTGCCACGTTTCCGTTTGAGTCAATTCCGTCACCCGAGGCGTTGACGAGTATATACCCACCGCCAATGGTTATAAGCGCGTTTGAATCGCTGTTTCCGGGTCTTCCGTCTGTTGATGAACCCGAGGCTGACGGGCTTGCGGCGTTAATTCCGTCGTCGCTTGCGGTAATATCAATATTGCCGCCCGTTACCGTTACTTTTTGACCCTCTAAGCCCTCATACGAGCGGCTTACGGTTATGCTGCCGCCGTTTATAATAAGGTTGCTGTCGGCGTGAAAGCCGTCATCTCCCGTGGCGGCGGTAAAGCTGCCGCCGTTAATTTCAATATCGCCGTTTGAGTGGAAGGAATCGTCCTTTGAGCTTACTTCAAAGCTGCCCTCGTCAATTACTATAAGCGAGCCCGCTTTTAAGCCCTTTGTGCTTTCCTCATCGTCGGTGGTTTGGGTCTTCCCGCCGAAACCGGGCATATTTCTGTCGCCCGAGTTCTGTTTTGTATCGGCAGCGCCGCCGCCCGCGGTTATTTTAACGTTTCCGTTAGCCGCCTTTAAAACGGTAGCCGCCTGTATGCCGTCGCTGCCCGAGGTTATATCTATATTCCCGGTTTCAATATACACAAAGCCCTTGTTTGTCTTTTCGGTGTTGGTGGAGCGTATTCCGTCCCCGCCCGAGGATACGGTTATCGCCGCGTCCTTAATTTTAACACAGTCCTTGCCCTCAAGCGCGCAACCCGTGCTTTTAACGGTCAGGTTCAACCCGCATATTATAAGGTCGTCCTTTGAAACGGCGCCGCACTTGTAGTTGCCTGTAATATTGAGCGTTCCCTCGCCGTTTAAGGTCAGGTCCGTTTTGCTGAATATTGTGCTGTCGATATTTGTGTCCTTAAAATCGCCCGTGTACGAAGTGCCGTCCGATAGGGTGTTGGTTGTGCTCTTGTAGGCGGTTATCAATACCTTATCTGCTGATTCTATATAAATTGCGGGTCCCGACGTATTGGAAACGGTCGCGTTTTTCAGAATTATGTGCACCTTTGCGGTATCGGGAGCGGAAACGGTAATGCTCTCGTGCTCGCCGCTTACAACATAAGTGCCCTCGGCGGTTATTTTAACCGCCTTTTCGCTGTCTGCTATCGTTTTGGCTTCCGATTCGTCGTAATCGTAGGTTGTGTCCTTATTTGAAAATTCAAAATCCATATCGTCGGTGGAAATTTCGGTCACCGCCGACATATTGTTTATATTATTCGTTCCGCTTGCCGTGTTTTTCTTCCCGCAGGAAGAAAGCAGCAGGCAGGCGCATAAAATCAAAACAGGTATAACTGTTTTTTTCATAAGACATCACAACTCCTCTGTAACGGTGGCGCGGCAGTTGCTCACAATATCAAGATTTCCGTTTCGGCAACGCATTTCGTCAATAAGCTCTTTTTCACATTCGGGGTTTTTAAGCTCCAAGGTGTATGTCAGCTGGTAAAGGCTGCCCATATTCGAGGTTTTAACACGGCGCAGCTTGTGTGATACCGTAAGCTTTTCAAAAATATCGTCAAACACGCCGGTGAAATTAAGGTCTTCGGGTATGGTTACCTTAAGGTCGCGCACATTGTCGGGCTGCTCGCCGAAGCGGCTTAGGGTGTAAATTATATTAGCGCCGCAAATCAGGGCTGTGAAAATTATTGCCACGCCTATATATCCCACGCCGCAGGCAAGCCCTGCCGCCATTGCCGTGAAAACGCCGATAATTTCCTTTGCGCTGCCGGGGGCAGAGCGAAAACGCACCAGTGAAAACGCGCCCGCAACCGCTACGCCCGTGCCGAGGTTTCCGTTTACAAGCATTATTACCGCCTGCACCGTAATAGGCATAGCGCCCGCGGTCTTAACTTCCAAAATATACAGCCCGTTTTCGAGCACCCGCTCGCCGTAAATGCCCTTTTCAAGGTCCAAATCCCAGCCGCGCGCCAAAACGTTGCTGTCAAAGGTTAAGCGCACGCCGCTGTCGGTTCGGTCATAAAACGCCTCGCGGTCGTAAAAAATATTCGCAGCGGGCTTGAGTTTTCCGTAAAACCGCCTGAAATAATCAATTTCCTTTAAAATCTGACTGCTTTCAATTCCGCTGTTTTCACCCGCCATATAGTTTGTAATATCCGTATACGGCGCGCTTATTCTTCTTTTAAAAACAACGCCCTTGTATTTCTTTTTAAGCTCTAAAAAGCAGGGCTTACCGGCAGTCGGCACTCCGTAGCTGCGCAGCCGCAGCTTTTCTTTATATATCGGCTTATCAAGCGACGCGCGTATCAGCCTGTTATCGGGCGTATCGTAATAAAGGCTGCAAACGCGGCTTTTGCCGTATTCATCCGGCACGGCGTTGTAGGTCAGGTAATTTTTAAGTTCTTCATACTGTCCGCCGTCTATAATATACTTCTTTTCGTAGCGCTTGAATACTGTTTGAAACATTTTCGCCGCCCCTTTCCGTTTGACTTTAGTATAGGCAAGTAATTTCATGCGGTTATGAACAAAATTTGAACAAGTTTAACAGCTTTTTAACATTTTTACGTAAATTCTCAAAGTAAATGCAACAGTACGAAAAGGTTGCATTTATCGTGAAAAATAAAGGAGTTAAGTGTGAGAA
>URPQ01000117.1 GCA_900549755.1 uncultured Oscillospiraceae bacterium | reverse complement strand
CAACCTGCAAAATATCCGAAAGTGCCTCGGCAAAATAGGTTATTCCCGCAAGCAGCAAAAGCACGGGTCTTTCCGTGCCGAAGGAAATTGCAACCACCATTCCGCCCAAAAACATTGAGCCTGTATCGCCCATAAACACCTTTGCGGGCTTTGCGTTCCACACAATAAAGCCGCAGCAGGCGCCCGCCAGCGCCGCGGACAAAGCGTTAATGCCGAACTGATAAAGAAAGCCCGAAGCCAGCATAAACGCGCAGGCTACCACGAGAGTAACGGCAGATGCCAGCCCGTCAATTCCGTCAGTTAAATTCACGGCGTTTGTAAAGCCGTAAATAAACATAAGCGCTATAGGCCAAAAAAGAAGACCCGCACCTTTTACTATATTTATATCGCCTATAAAGGGTATTGTGGTGGTTTTCATTCCCGAAAGGCAGAGCGAAACCAAATACGCCGCAGCAACAAGCAGCTGCAAAAAGGTTTTCTGCCGCGCGGTAAGCCCTAAATTGCGCTTTTTAACTACCTTGATATAGTCGTCCATAAACCCTATGGCGGACATTCCCAGCGCTAAAAATATACCCGAAAGGAAGACGGATAAGCGGTAGCTGTCGTGCAGTTCCGAAGCAAAGCGCCCCGAAATTGCCGCCGAATAACCGAACGCCACCAAAAGCGATAAAAGCACACCGGCGATTATCATAACCCCGCCCATTGTGGGCGTGCCCTGCTTGCCCTTGTGCCACTTGGGGCCTATATCCAATATAGTTTGCCCGAATTTCAGCTTTTTTAAATACGGAATTACAAAATATCCCGATCCCGCCGTTACCGCAAATGCAACCGCCGCAGCTATAACAGATGTTAAATCTTTCATTTTCCCCGTCTCCGCCTGTTATTATTTTAAATTTTTAAGCGCTTCTGCCACAACCTCGCGCTCGTCAAGGTGAATGGTGCCGTCTTTAAGAATCTGGTAGGTCTCGTGCCCCTTGCCCGCAAGCACTATTATATCCCCCGGCTGCGCTACCGAAACCGCGTACTTAATAGCCTCAATTCGGTTTTCTATTACCTTATAGGGGGTTCTGCTGTCGCGCATACCGACAAGTATATCGTCAATTATGGCGCGCGGGTCTTCGCTACGCGGGTTATCGCTTGTAACTATAACGTAATCAGCAAAATGCTCGGCTATGCTGCCCATAATGGGACGCTTGGTTTTATCCCTGTCTCCACCGCAACCGAACACCGCAATAAGCCTGTTCTTTTCGCACTCGCGGAAGGTGGAAAGTATGTTTTTAAGTCCGTCGGGCGTGTGGGCGTAGTCTATTATAATGTGGAAATCTCTGCCCGTGGGCACTGTTTCCGCCCTGCCCTTAACGCCGTTCATTTCGGCTAAAGCCGCCGCCACGGTAGTGATAGGTATACCTATTTCCACCGCGCAAACCGCTGCGCAAAGCGAATTGTAAACCGTAAAGCGCCCGCCCGTATTAACCTTTATGTGGCTGATAATGCTGTCGCTTAAAAACTCGTACTCAACCGAGGTAGGCTTGAAGTTTATGCCCTTTGCGCTGTATGTGGAGTTATCGCCTGTTGAGTACGTTACAACCTTGCAGTCAAGGTCCTTTATAATTTCATCGGCGTAGCTGTCGTCCTTATTTATAACCGCCGTTTTGCACATTTTAAAAAGCTTTTTCTTAGCCGCAAGATAATTTTCCATTGTTTTATGGTAATCAAGGTGATCCTGCGTTAAATTGGTGAACATTGCCGCGTCGAAATTCAGCCTGTAAACACGGCACTGGTCGAGCGCGTGGGAGGATACCTCCATTATAACATATGTGCAGCCCTTGGCTTTCATAAGCGCAAAAAGCGAATTAAGCTCGTAGGCGTTGGGCGTTGTGTTGTGCGCCGCGATTATTTCATTGCCTATCATATTCTGTATTGTGCCTATAAGCCCTACCTTATATCCCGCTTTTTCAAGTATACATTTGAGCATATATGTTACCGAGGTTTTGCCGTTTGTGCCCGTAACGCCGAGCAGATGCAGGCTGTCGGCAGGGTTACCGAACCAGTTGGCGCATATATCGGCATATGCCGCGTGGGTGTTTTCTACCAAAATCTGATTTTTCTCACCCGTATCGCGCTCGACTACAACCGCCGCCGCACCGTTTTTTACCGCCTGAGCGGCGTATTCGTGACCGTCGGACGCGGCGCCCTTAATGCAAACAAACAGATACCCCGGCTTTACCTGCCTTGAATCGCAGGTAATACCCGTAATTTCCGTATTTGCTAAATTTCCGTTTACTTCTGTCAGATATTTAAGCTTCATTTTTTCTCCTATCCGTCAACTACGTTGTCATCGCTGAAATATACTGTTATAACCGTGCCGGCGTCAACCTCCTTACCCGCCTCCACGCTTTGCTTGTAAGCCTTTAAGCCGCCCGTGCTTGTGTTGCCCGAGAACTCAACATTAACGCCCGCTCTTGCCGCTGCGGCGTTTACCTCGGTAGCGCTAAGCCCTTTGAAATTCGGCACGGTGGCTTTTGTTACCTCCGCTCCGTCCTCAGTGTAGAGTATAACCACACCGCCGGATATTACCTTGCTGCCGGCAGCGGGCAGCTGCCTTACAACCTTTTCGCCATTACCCACAACCTTGTATTCAAGCTTTTGGGTGGTGATTTTTCCCTTCGCGTCCGCAATGGCAAGACCTACCGTATCGGGCACGGTAATGGCAAGCTTTTTCATCTGCTCCTCTGTCATATCCGACACATCCGCATACCAAATCAGCATGGAAATTTTCCTTTCTATCTATTCATGTAAACCTTTTTCTAGTATAACCATATTCCGGTAAAAATCAAATTTAAA
>URPQ01000116.1 GCA_900549755.1 uncultured Oscillospiraceae bacterium | reverse complement strand
TGCCGTATAAACGGTGAAAACCCCGATAAAATCGGGGTTTTCACGGGCTACATCTATTTTGTAGCCCTTTTATGGTGCGGGTGACAGGACTTGAACCTGCACGCCGGGGCGCCAGCTCCTAAGGCTGGTGCGTCTGCCAATTCCGCCACACCCGCATACGATAAACGATATTTTACCCCAAAATGCGAGAAAAGTCAAGAAAAATATTGAATATTTCGGAATAAAGGGTTATAATTTATTAACACACATAAATTCCTTTCGTAATATGTATTGTAGCTTGCGAAAGGTGTGTGATTATATGATATATCAGCGCAAATTTCTTTCTGCTTTTTGGCGTGTATTCATTACGCTTTTACTGATTTGCGCACTTATTGCTTCGGTTTTCTTTATGCGAATGAGACCGGTTATAATTCAATATGCCGAAAGCGTGGCGCAAACGGCAATGTACAATGCCGCAAATGAAGCGGTTTTGGAAATTTTAGGCGAAAACGGCATTACATATGATGACATTGTGGTGCTTTCCCGCGGTGAAAACGGCAGCGTTACCAGTGCGGAAATTGATATTGTGAAAATAAATACGCTAAAAAGCGCAATATCGGGCAGACTTTCGCGCAAGGTTGACGAAAAAGAGTATTACGAGGTTAAAATACCCGTGGGTACATTTTTTTCAAGCGTATATACAAACGCTTTGGGACCGAAGCTGCGCTTTAAAATGCAGCTTACGGCAACGGCGGTAGTCAATTTTTCCCACGAGTTCAAATCTGTCGGTATAAATCAGGTTTTGCATATAATAATGATAGACATGAGCATTTCGGGCAGCTTTGTGATGATAGGTTACAGAGGCGGCGTGACCGCCGCGACCTCGGCAATAGCCGCACAGACCGTGATATCGGGTGCGGTGCCGGGGGCGTATACGAACGTTATAGAAAGCGAAAACGATAATACGGCGGGACTTATTAACGATTACGGCGCGGTTATCGATGATTAAACGGAAACGGAGAAACGGAAAATGGATGTAAAGGCAGCGGAAGAAAGAATAAAATATTTAAGCGATACGCTTAAATACCACAACAAAAAGTACTATATTGAAGACGCGCCGGAAATTGAAGATTTTGAGTACGACGCACTGCTGCGCGAGCTTGAAGATTTAGAGAAGGAATACCCGCAATTTAAAAAAGAGGACTCCCCTACCGTTACCGTGGGCGGCGCGGCACTCAAGCTCTTTGCCGAGGTGACGCATGCCGTAAAAATGGAAAGCTTGCAGGATGTTTTCAGCTTTGACGAGCTTAGAGCATTTGCCGAAAAAATAGATACCGCGAGAACCGCATTTTCGGTAGAGCCGAAAATTGACGGGCTTTCGGTATCGCTTGAATATAAGGACGGACTTTTCTTCCGCGGCTCCACACGCGGCGACGGTGTAACGGGCGAAGACGTGACCGCTAATTTAATGCAGATAAAAAGCATACCCAAAGCCATACGCTTTGACGGCGAGCTTGAGGTGCGTGGTGAGGTGTATATGCCGAAGGAAAGCTTTGAAAAGCTGATAGAACGGCAGGAGCTTATGAGCGAGGCGCCCGCGAAAAATCCCAGAAACGCGGCGGCGGGCTCTTTAAGGCAGAAAAACCCGAAAATAGTTAAAGAGCGCGGACTTGATATATTTGTTTTCAATATTCAGCGAATAACAGGCAAGGAATTTACATCGCACATTGAAACACTTGATTTTGTAAAATCTCTCGGTTTTCATACATTACCGACATATAAGCGTTGCGATAATATAGAGGACGTCATTTCGGAAATTAAGCGCATAGGCGACTCGCGCGGCGGCTTGCCCTATGATATTGACGGCGCGGTTGTAAAGGTGGATAGCCTTGAGTACCGCAAAGAGCTGGGCAGCACTGCAAAATACCCGAAATGGGCTGTGGCGTTTAAATACCCGCCCGAGGAAAAGGAAACGGTGCTTAAAAGCATTGAAATAAACGTAGGGCGCACAGGTGCGCTGACGCCTACCGCCGTATTTGACCCGATACAGCTTGCGGGCACTACGGTAAGCCGCGCAACGCTGCACAACGAGGACTTTATAAATTCCAAGGGCATAGGCATAGGCGATACCATAGTAGTGCGCAAAGCGGGGGATATTATTCCCGAGGTGCTGAGCGTCGTTAAAAAGTGCGATAATTCATCGGTCTACAAAATGCCCGATAAATGCCCCTCCTGCGGCTCTCCCGTAACGCGCGAGGAGGGCGAGGCGGTTCTGCGCTGCACCAATGCCGATTGCCCCGCACAGCTTTTGCGCCACCTGATACACTTTACCTCGCGCGACGCAATGGATATTGAGGGCTTAGGTCCCGCGGTGCTTGAGCAGCTGCTCGGTGCCGGGCTTATTCACAGCATAGACGATATTTATTCCATTGATTATGAAGAGGTTAAAAAGCTTGAGCGCATAGGCGAAAAGAGCGTAGAAAACCTTAAAAACGCGATTGAGAAATCAAAGGAAAATGACGCGGCAAAGCTGGTTTTTGCTTTCGGAATACGCCATATAGGCAGCAAGGCGGCGGCGCTTTTAACCGAGCATTTCGGCAGCATTGAGGCAATAGCGGCGGCTACTGCAGAGGAAATAGAGCAGATTGACGGCATAGGCAGCGTTTTGGCTGACTCGGCGGCGGAGTTTTTCTCGCTGCCCGAAACCGCGGCTATGCTTGAAAGTCTTAAAAAAAGCGGCGTTAATATGAAGTCCTTAAAAGAGGTAAAGGATAACCGCTTTACGGGAATGACCTTTGTGCTTACCGGCACTCTGCCTACCTACACAAGAAACGAGGCTGCCGAAATAATTGAATCGTTCGGCGGTAAAACCTCCTCCTCTGTTTCTAAAAAAACCTCGTTCGTCCTTCCG
>URPQ01000115.1 GCA_900549755.1 uncultured Oscillospiraceae bacterium | reverse complement strand
CTCCTTTGTGAGTCTGTTTAAATATGCGTCCTTGCTGCCGCCGCCTATTATGTTTATAAGCTCAATTTTTTTGCCGCATACGTTTTCTACCGTTTCAACCGCCGCTTTGTAGGAAGCGGCAAGCGAGTGGTAAACAGAGCTTAAAACATCACCTATCGGCAAATCGGGTATGCCCAGATATTTCCTTATAGCCTCAACCATATTTTCAGGGGCGGTAAACTCCGCGGCGTTGGGGTCTATAAGCTCGCGAAAATCGCTTTCTTCCGCCATATGCATCATTTCGTCATATGTATATTTCTTATCGAGATTTTTCCTTATATTCTGGAAAAGCCACATTCCCATAAAGTTTTTAAGGAAACGGTAGCGATAATTAATACCGCCCTCGTTTGTAAAGCCGCCGTTCAGCGCGTCTTCGCTTAAAATAGGTTTTAAGTTTTCCGTTCCTATAAGACTCCAAGTGCCCGAGGATATATACACGCCGTTATCCCCCACGGGGCATGCGGCAACCGC
Organism: uncultured Oscillospiraceae bacterium; assembly: GCA_900549755.1. Classification (GTDB taxonomy): domain Bacteria; phylum Bacillota; class Clostridia; order Oscillospirales; family Acutalibacteraceae; genus UBA737. The sequence continues at coordinate 2,457 of URPQ01000115.1, read as the reverse complement.
CGAAGCCGTATCGTGCGAGGGGCAGAAAATAACGGTGGAATCAAAGCCCAGCTCCGCTTTTACTTCGTCGCTGAAATTGCCCACAACGTCACCGGGTACAGAAAGCTCTTCAAAAATATCGGTCTTAATGCCCAAAAGCTCCAAAAGCTCTGTATCGCGCTTTTTGCTTTCTGCGCCCACTATCGCCCCCGTTGTGGCGTTGGTGTACTCGTTTTTCATAACGCCCGTAAGCCTGTAGGATATGTATTCGGGTATCATTAAAAAATGCTCCGCCTTGCCGAGCTTACCCGACTTTTTATCGCAGTAAAGCTGATAAATAGTGTTAAAGTTTATCGGCTGTATTCCCGTGCGCCCGAAAAGCTCCGCGCGCGGAATAATTTTGTCTATTTCTTCTTTAATGCCGTCGGTGCGGCTGTCTCTGTAAGCGTAATTCGGCGTAATTTCCTTTTTGTCTTTATCAAGCAAAACGTAATCCACGCCCCATGTGTCAATAGCCACCGTCTCGGGTATTTTGCCCGCAGCAAAGCAGGCTTTAAGCCCCGCCTTTACCTCGCTTACAAGGTGCTCGGTGTCCCACACAAGCGAGCCGTTTTCATTTTTCATACCGTTTTCAAAGCGGTACATTTCAAGCTGTTTTAACATTCCGTCTTCCAGCCAGCCCAAAATGTGCCTGCCGCTCGAGGCGCCTATATCAACTGCCAAAAAATATTGCATAATTTTAACCTCCGAATTTATTTTAACATAATCGTTTTAAAAATCAAATGTCCTATTTTGCTGAAAAAGTGTCTTTTCTTGCAGCTTTGCGTTTTCGCGGTATTTTTTGGGCGATACTCCGTAGCGCTCGGCAAATATTCTGTGGAAATAGCTTACGTTCTCATACCCCACCGCGACCGATATATCAGAAACCCGCCTGCCCGTGTTTTTAAGCAGAAAAGCCGCCTGCGAAAGCCTTTTTTCCTGCACAAGGCTTGTGTAGGTCTTGCCCGTTTTTCTTTGAATCTCGCGGGATACTCGGCTTATGTCGTAATGCAGCCCCTCCGCCGCCTTCGCCAGCGTGCCGGAAGCGTAATTTGTTTCTATATAATTTAAAATCTTTAAAAAGTCGGTGTCTTCTCTTGATTTCACTTCGAGATTTTCGGTCCTGCCCATAAGCTGCATAAAGAGCAGTGCCATAGTCATTTGCCCCAGCTTGCGTTTGTTAGGCGCGCTGCCCGCAACGGTAAGCAGCAAATTTTCAACTGAATTTTGTATTTCCGTAATATCCGAGACTTTGTAATGCAAATAATAATTGTTATCTCCGTCGCCGCACAGGCAGTCAATCAAAAATCTTTTAAGGGGCGTATCATCATCGCCGAGCAAAGCAAGCGTACTGCCGAAAAACTGCGGCAGTATAATAAAATTCAGCGCAATGTCGTTCTCCCCCGCTTTTTCTATCGCGTGGCGTGAATTTTGCCCCAAAAAAAGCAGCTCGCCCTGCTTTAATACTATTTTTTTGCCGTCTACAATATGCACTGTCTGCCCCGAGAGCATATACACAAGCTCAACATAGTCGTGCGTGTGCTCGGGAAAATCGATAAAGCGGGTGTGCTTTCTCACGGTTATCAGCTTTCCCAGTTCAAGCAGCTTTTGGCTGTTTACCGTGTTCCCGCCGCCGCGCATATAAATATTACGGTTAATTTCAGACTGCCCCGAAAGAATTTCCCTTTCCTCGGGTGTTATTTCTTTGAGATTTGCTATTACTTCGGGTTTTAACATACTATCACCGTACCTATTTTAACAAAATTTTTCCGTGTTTTCAAGAAAAACGAAAAAAACACTTGATTTTTGAGGTTCTACCGATTATAATATATCTTGTCGCTGTAAAACAGCGTAAGTAATCGCACGGAGATGTCGCCTAGTCCGGTCGAGGGCGCACGATTGGAAATCGTGTAACTCGGAAACGAGTTCGAGAGTTCGAATCTCTCCATCTCCGCCACAGAATACCGCAAATTTCCGCTGTTTATGCGGGTTTGCGGTATTTTTATTTTTTAAAAACCTGCGGTGTAAATTGGTGCGTTTTGGTTTAAATTTAAGTAATTAAGTCAGTCAAAAATCAGTCAAAAAAATATCCCTCACAGATCGCTCTGCGAGGGACTTCTGTTTTTTTATTCCTTAACCTCCGGCAGACCCGCTACCGATGTCAATATTGAAAGCAGACCCGCAAGCAAGGACGCGGATATAACCACCTTCCAATCAACCTGCGAAAGCATTGCCGACGTGCCTATTGTGGCGGCGGCGGTCTGCGCTACGGTCTTAACCGCGCGTATGCCGGCAGCCTTGGCCCATTTTTCAAACTTCTTATCCATTGTTTCACCCCCCTATCTGCAATCTTCCATTACTACGATTCCGTATTCAGCGGCACACTTATGTTCTATTCGGCATCCTCTTGCCGTTTCCCAACCTTTTGCAAAATAAGCA
>URPQ01000114.1 GCA_900549755.1 uncultured Oscillospiraceae bacterium | reverse complement strand
GTGCAGTCCGAAAATCTTTGATTTTCGAGCGAGCGGTATTCCCGTCCAAGAGCGTGTCGACTTTTTCGACACGCTCATAATTGCATTTGCTAATGCAATTATTCAGTAGACATTATATAATAACTCCGCGCTTACAGGCGGCTTTACATTTGCCGCAGTCAGTGCAGAGGGTGCGGTCTATAACCGCAAGATTATCAATAACCTTTACAGCGCCGCTCTCGCACACCTTTTCGCACATTTTGCAGGCAATGCAGGAAACCGAGCAGTTTTTAACCACGGGCGCGCCCTTTTCCTTATTTGAGCAGGCAACCCTTACCCCAGCCGATTTCGGAAGTACAGATATAAGCGCTTTCGGACATACCGAAACGCATTTGCCGCACCCCACACAAATATCGCCGCAAACGGCGGGTCTGCCGTTTTCAAGGGTTATAGCCCCAAAGGGACATACCGCAGCGCAATCGCCGAAACCGAGACAACCGAACGAACATTCAAGCGGACCCGATTGAAGAGCCGCCGCAGCAGCGCAGCTTTGCATACCGCTGTAAGCGTATTTTAGCTTGGTGTTTTCGCGCGTGCCCTTGCAGGCTATAAAGGCGATTTTAGGCTCGTTTACAACCTCAACGCCCAATATTTCAGCCAGCGCAGCGGCGGCAGCAGCGCCGCCCGGCGCGCATTTATCGGGTGTTGCCTCCCCCGCGGCTACCGCCGCGGCGTAGCCGTCGCACCCCGAAAAGCCGCAGGCGCCGCAGTTAGCACCCGGCAGAGCCTCGCGTATTTTCTCCTGCTTTTCGTCCACCGGCACCGCCATAAACTTTGAGGCGAGAGATAACCCCACCCCCGCAATAAGACCTATTATGCCGACAATTATAACGGGTAAAAGTATTTCCATTTTTTCAACCCCCTATTCCGGCAAAGCCTAAAAAGGAAAGCGACACAAGCGCCGCCGCAACAAGCGTTATGGGCAGACCCTTTAAAAATTCGGGTATATCTGCGGTTTCAAGCCTTTCGCGCACGCCCGAAAACAGCAGCATTGCAAGCATAAAGCCGAGCCCCGCGCCGAGCGCGTTCACAAGCGACTGCACAAAGCCCAACTCGTTTGTAATATTGAGCATTGTAATGCCCAAAACCGCGCAGTTGGTGGTTATAAGGGGTAAATAAATGCCGAGCGCGTTGTATATGGGCTTTATATAGCGCTTTAAAACTATCTCGATAAACTGAACTATCGCCGCGATAACAAGAATAAATACTATTGTTTCAAGGTATGTGTAATCAGGCGATAGTATAAAGTGGTAAATAGGCCAGGTAACGGCGGTGGAAACCACCATTACAAGCGTTACGGCAATGCTCATTGAAAGGGCGGTATCGGTCTTTTTGGAAACGCCCAAAAACGGGCAGATACCGAGGAATTTTGAAAGCACCATATTATTGGTGAGTATAGCCGCCAAAAGAATTGAGGCTATAGAGGTTGCGCTATTCATTTACTTCCGCCCCCTTTTCACCGTTTTTGCCGCACACGCCTTTAGACGGGCAACTCTCGCACCCTAAGTGCTCCACGGGCTTTTTGCCGTTTTTCTTTGCAAGCGCGTTAGAAGCCGCCACCAGCATTCCGAAAACGAAAAATCCGCCGGGCGGCAGCAAAAATATTATCATAGGGCTTATAAAGCGGGAGGTAAGCGGCAGCGAGAAAAGCGAGCCCGCGCCCAAAAGCTCGCGTATTGCGCCCATAAGGGTTAAAACGGCGGTAAAGCCCACGCCCATTCCGAGACCGTCAAGCACACTTGGCAGCACCGAATTTTTAGATGCGAACATTTCGGCGCGCGCAAGAATTATGCAGTTTACAACTATGAGCGGCAGATATATTCCGAGAGATTTATCAATTTCGGGTAAAAACGCCTTTACAAGCATTTGAACAACGCTTACAAACCCCGCTATAATGGTTATAAACGCGGGTATGCGCACCTTATCGGGAATAATATTGCGCAGCAGCGAAATTGCAAGGTTTGAGCATACAAGCACAAGCGTTGCCGAAAGCCCCATACCTATGCCGTTTATTGCAGCGGTAGTGACTGCTAAAGTAGGGCATGTGCCGAGCACCAGCCGCAGGGTCGGGTTTTCTTTAATAAGCCCGTTTGTAAAATAGCCCAAATATTTATTCTTCACCGACAGTCTCCCCCTTTACCTTTTCAAAATCATCAAGCGCCGCATTTACCGCGCGGGTCACGGCGGTTGAGGTTATTGTGGCGCCCGTTACGGCGTCAACCTCGTTGTTTTCCGCCTTTGCGCCGTTTTTAAGCAGGGAAACGCCCTTTTTAAGCCCCGCATACTGCGAGTAAAAGCTCTCTTTAGCGGCATTTTGCCCAAGCCCCGGGGTCTCGCCCGAAACATCGAGTATTGCAACGCCCGCAATCGTGCCATCGGGCTTTACGGCGGTCATTACCGAAACATTGCCTCCGTAACCCTTTGCGCTCTCGGTAAATATGTACGCGGCGGTTTCTCCGCCCTTTATTGCGGTGTAGTACTCTATGCCGCCGTCACTGCATTTCTCAAAATCATCGGCACTAACAAGGCTTTGCATATTCTTTTTGCTGTTTTCATTTTCAAGCTCGGCTATTTTTTTAGCCGTCACCTTGTTTGTAACGCTGAGCGCCAGCGGAATTATAATGCAAATCGCAAGCAGAACGCCCACGGGCTTTATAATATCCTCGCGGTTTTTCTTTATTGCTTCAATAAATTTACTCACTCTTTGCCGCCTCCTTTACTTTTTCAAAACCGAACGGCTTTGAAAGTGTGAAACGGTTTATATGCGGCACTAAAATATTCATAAGCAAAATTGAATATGAAACGCCCTCGGGCAATGAGCCGAATTTTCTTATAACAAAGGTAATAATTCCGCAGCCCACGGCGAAAACCGCCTTGCCGAGCGGGGTTGTGGGGCTTGTGGTGTAGTCGGTCGCCATAAACACCGCGCCCAGAATAAGTCCGCCGC
>URPQ01000113.1 GCA_900549755.1 uncultured Oscillospiraceae bacterium | reverse complement strand
AATGCCTATGCGCAGTCTATGCTTTGGAGCTCGGTGCTTAAAATCGTTTGTGCGGTTTTATTCGGGCGGAATGTCCGGCACAGTGAGCGGTTTAATGGATTTCAGCACATATTCAGGGGCGGGAATAGGCTCGGCTGTTTACGGCGGAATGATAAGCGCTTTCGGTTACAGCTCAATGTTTATTTCGTGGCTTTGCATTTCTGTTATATCGGTTTTGGCACTGGCGTTTTACAGGCGAAAAATGAGCAGTTGAATTTAATTTGAGAGTGTTTTATATTATTTGAATAGATAATAAGCCCCGGTAAGAGCAAATCTTATCGGGGCTTGACTTTATTCGGATTGTATTGAATTGAAGTAATCAACTATTCCGCGGGTTATGGCTTTTGCCTTTTCGGTGTTTTTTGCGTCGTTATTTATTATTGCAAGATCAGCCGCGTTAGACATAAAGCCGTTTTCGGTAAGCACCACGGGGCAGGTGGTTATGCGGCACATAAAATAGTAATGCCATTTAAAAATGAAATCCGTATACAGTGATGTGGAGTTTTTTGTCTTCGAGAGAACCAACTCCGACGGTCGCTTTGAAAAAGCGTTTGAATAATATGCCCCAAAGCCCCTTGCGCTGCCGCTTGTAGATGAATTATGATGCACGGCTATGCAGTAATCGGGCTTTTCACGCTTTAATATTGCAATTTTATCAAGGGTGGAGCTTATGGTATCTCCCGTTCTTGTCATTACTACCCTTGCGCCTATCTTCTCAAGCTCTGCCTTTATTTTATAGGCAAGCTTTAAATTTGCCGCACTTTCCTTATAGCCGTTATAAACGGCACCGCCGTCTGTTCCGCCGTGACCCACGTCGATAAGAATTTTAGCGCCGTTTAAATTTGTGCGGTATTCGTTATCCGCTGCGGTAACCTTTTTCGGGTTTAAAAATGTAAATACAAGCTGCCCCGCGTCGTTATACGCGCAGTCCCAGCCGTAAAACGCCCCGGTTTTTTTTAAGTGAAGCCGCAGGGTATAATCACGCACGGCGCTTTTATCAGAATTCATATTTTTTACAATTTCAGCCCCATCAAAAAGCGGATTGCCCTCAGGTATTGTAATATTGCCGTCAAACTCGGTAGCATAACAAAATGTTATATCAATATACTGAAACGTTATGGCGGAAACATTGTAATTCTGAGTTGCGGGGTTAGCGTAATTTTGCGGCAAAATGTCAAAGTAGAAGGGGGCTTTCCAGTTTGTATCAAAGGTTAAAACGGTGTGCGTATCGCCGTTTTCAAATGAGGAAAGCTTTATCTCGTTGTGGTCGGGCAGGGTGCCGGGGTATTGCCTGGTAATTTGCTTGGGCTCGTTGCGCGGTTTATCCTGTGTCTCCTTATAAACGCGATAACCTGCTCTTAAAGTATAATATGTTATTGTTTGTTTTTTCCCATTTCCGCCGCTTTTTTCATAAATAACAGGACTTGAAGACGAATAATCAACCGTTCCGCGCGGGAGATAGTTATTGGTAGGTCTTGACCAGTCAACCGAGCCGTTTTTGAGGGCTGCGGCGGAAACGTTGCCGTCAAAGGTCTCGGCGGTTTCGCCCACAATTTCGGCAATACAGCCCGAGCCTACATTCATATATTTACCGCCGGTAGGTGTGGCTTTGGGGTCATAATCGACTATAATATCGCTCTTTTTACAGGTTATAATGCCCGATGAAAAGCTTTCGCTTTTGCCGGCGTGCGTAGCTTTAAATACAATTTTGCCGAGGTTGAGGTTTTGCGTGTTGTTTCCCGGCAGCTTGAAAACACCGTTATACGATATAAAATCGGATTTTTCATCATTACTGTTGTTTGCAACGGTAAGATTTTGAGTTGATCCGTTAAATGTGGCTGTTACCGCGCTGCCCTTGCGCGCCATAACGTTTACAACAAGCGTTGAACCGCTGGGATATGTTTGCGCCTTTGCAGGCGAATAGCTTTCTATTATAACGTACCTGTAATTTACGGTGTAGGTTTTTGTTTCGCCCTTGTGCTCAAACGCAAAGGTGTTTTTGCCGACATTAAGCGTAACGTTATATGTAAACGCGCCGTCCTCGCCGCGCTCAACTGCCGTGCCGTTTACCGTAAGCGGCTCTGCCGGGTCAGAGGTGCCGGAAAACGTAAATTCCGGGGCTGTTACGTTTAAAGTATCATTTTCAGGGGAGGATATAACAAGGCGTATGCCGTTATCTACCGGTGCCTGCGGCTCTGAGCCTGCAAGTGCCGATGAAACGGGCGGGTTATCAAGCCGTGCGTTTGCCGCACGCGAGCCGGTTCTCAGAATAATAACCACAATGACCACAGCGGCAATTACCGCGCCCAAAGCTGCGCCTGAAATTATAAGTGCTTTTCGCAAAGTTGCGTTCATTTTGTTCCTCGCCTTAAAAAAGTATTGTTTTTTATAAAATATCTGTTAAAATATAGTTACTATACTATTATACTCTTGCGGCGACATTTTTCAACACAAACTTTAATTTCGGGAGAGATTTTTTAATGGGAATTTGTTACATTTTCGGCGCGGCGGACGGTCTGCCCGACGAATTGGTAAAAAATGACGGAGATTTAATTATAGCGGCGGACTCGGGAATAAATCATTTGGAAAAATTCGGTGTTCAGCCGGATATTGCCGTGGGTGATTTTGATTCGCTGGGCTTTGTGCCCGATTGCGCGGAGGTTATTAAGCACCCGGTTATGAAAAATGATACCGACACTATTCTTGCGGTTAAAACCGGCTTTGAGCGCGGATATAATGAATTTGTTATATACGGCGGTGTAGGGGGCAGACCCGACCATACATTTGCCAATTATCAGACATTGTGCTATATATCCCGCCGCGGCGGCAGGGGATACCTCTGCTTTAACGGCTATACTGCCTGCTGCATTACAAATTCCGAAATTGAGTTTTCAGAGCTCGAGGGCACGGTATCTGTTTTTGCTATGAGCGGAACGGCAGAGGGCGTTACTTTAGAGGGAGTATTATATCCGCTTGAAAACGCAGTGCTTGAATACAGCTTTCCGCTTGGGGTAAGCAATGAATTTACCGGCACCACCGCTAAAATGAGCGTTAAAAACGGAACGCTGCTTATTATATGGCGTAATAAATAAATGCCGCTGTCACCTTATTTTATTCCATAGCTTATAATAAGTGCCTTTTCTTTCAAGCAGTTCTTCGTGAGTGCCTGTTTCTTCAATGCCATCGGCTCCCAGTACCACAATACGGTCGTAATCCTTTACGGTGGTAAGGCGGTGGGCAATGGTAAGCGTGGTGCGGTTATGCGCCAGCTTTTCAAGGCTTTCGCTCACCAAAATTTCGCTTTCGTTATCCAGTGCGCTTGTAGCCTCATCAAGTATAAGAACGGGCGG
>URPQ01000112.1 GCA_900549755.1 uncultured Oscillospiraceae bacterium | reverse complement strand
GGCAAACACAATTTTCGGTTTCAGCTTTATATTTTCAAAAATGGCGCTCGGTGCTGCGCACCCGCTTATAATTCTGTCGGTGCGCTTTACCGTGGCGTTTATTGTTATGAGTCTTTTGGCACTTACAGGTAAATTCCGCTTATCGCTGAAGGGCAAGCCTAAGAAAAAGCTTTTAATAATGGCGCTGGCGCAGCCGCTTTTTTATTTTATATTTGAGCTTTACGGGCTGAGCCTTGTCTCCTCTGCCCTTTCTGGCGTGATAATCGCGCTTGTTCCCGTGGCGGTCATGCTTTTATCGCTGCTCTTTTTGGGCGAAAAGCCGGGCTTATTGCAGGGCGTATGCACCGCCGTATCGCTTGTAAGCGTTTCGGTTATGAGCATTATTTCAAACGACGGCAAGGAAAACCGAACAACAGGCATATTGCTTTTAGCAGCGGCGGTTTTATGCGCGGCGGTATTCAATATTTTAAGCCGCAGCGAATCAGAGCGCTTTTCACCCTTTGAAAGAACATGGTTTATGTTTTTAACCGGCGCTGTCGGTTTTAATATAACGGCAATAGCGGTTTTGCGCGGCAAATACATACCGGAGCTTGTCACCGCCGTCAGCTCTTATAGCTTTTGGGTCGCAATTTTCTATCTCGCGGTATTATCCTCTGTCGCCGCGTTTATGCTCTATAATTATTCCACAATGCTGATAAGCGCAACAAGGGCGGCATCCTTTTCAAATATAATAACCGTTGTTACCGTAATAGCCGGCGTTACCATACTTCACGAGCATTTCACACCTGTTCAGTACCTGCTTTGTGCGCTTATAATTCTGGGCGTTTGGGGAGTTAATTTAGATGTTAGTCATTAGACGGTAGATTTTAGATTTATTCCGTCATATAAAATAAGCAGTGATTTAATTGACAAATTAAACCACTGCTCAGTCTGTCGATAAACCTAAAATTTTATTTTTGCGGCGTTCACGCCGCATCTTTCGTTTTTCCGCTGACATGCGCGGCGGAAAAACACATTATAAGCGAAAAACCGCTGAATAAGCGGTTTTTCAAGGGAACTGGGGTGGTATTGGCGGGGATAGAGTGCAGTCCGAAAATCTTTGATTTTCGAGCGAGCGGTATTCCCGTCCAAGAGCGTGTCGACTTTTTCGACACGCTCAAGCAGTGATTTAATTGACAAATTAAATCACTGCTTATTTGTTTACCCGAAAAGGTCGATTATCCGCTTTGCGGCTTCCTTTGTCTCCTCGGTATCACCGAAGGAGGAAAGGCGAAAATAGCCCTCGCCGCATTTTCCGAACCCCACGCCCGGTGTTCCTATTATCTGCTTTTCGTTTAAAAGCAGGTCAAAGCACTCCCAGCTTGTCATATCGTTCGGGCATTTAAACCATATATAAGGCGCGTTCTCGCCGCCGCAGTACCATATTCCGCAATTATCAAACGCTTTCATAAGTGTTTTTGCGTTGCCGCGGTATACGGCGAGGTTTTCTTTTACCTGCCGCTGCCCCTCTTCGGAAAATACCGCCGCCGCGCCGCACTGAACAATATATGATACGCCGTTGGTTTTGGTGGTTCGGTTTCTAACCCACATATCGTTAAGGCACATACCCTTTCTTTTAAGCGTTTTCGGGATAATAGTATATCCGCAGCGCACGCCTGTGAATCCCGCCGTTTTGGAAAGCGAGCATATTTCTATTGCGCAGCTGCGGCTGCCCTCTATTTCAAATATGCTGTGCGGCAGCTCGTTATCCCCTATAAACGCTTCGTATGCGGCGTCAAAAATCAGAACCGCACCGTTTTTATTCGCGTAATCTACCCACGCTTTGAGCTTTTCATGCTCAAATACCGCCCCCGTAGGGTTATTGGGCGAGCAGATGTATATTATATCAGCCTTTATGTTATCATCGGGAAAGGGGGCGAAGTGCGTCCAGTTATCCGACGGCATATGAACAATTTTATGCCCCGCTATTATATTTGAATCAACATATGCGGGGTATGCCGGCTCAATAACAAGCGCCGTGTTATCGCGGTCGAATAAATCAAGAATATCGCCGAGGTCGTCCCCCGCGCCTGAGGAAATAAATATTTCGTCGTTATCGAGGTTCACCCCGCGCCGCGCGTAATAACCCGCGATAGCCGTTTTCAGCTTTTCCCAGCCGCACTCGGGCATATAGCCGTGAAAGGTCTCTTTTTTCGATTGATCCTCTACCGCCGAATACATAGCCTTTATAACCGCGTCGCAAAGCGGCAGGGTCACGTCGCCCACTCCCAGCCGCAGCAGCTTTTTATCGGGATGCCCGGCGGAATAGGCTTTGACACGCTGCTCAATATCATAAAACAAATATGAGCTTTCGAGCTTTTTATAGTTCCTGTTAGGTTTCATTTTAAACCACTTCTTTTTATTTGCCGCTGTCGCCGTAGTTTGAAAGCACGCGGGCGGACGGGTCGTTTACGTCGCAGCCCTCCCACTCCTTGTTCGGCATCCAGAAATCCTTTACCATTTCCGCCTGATTCGGATATTTTTCTTCAAATATCTCGCGGTACAAAAGCGATTCCTTGGTAAAGGGCGCGGCAAAATCATATTTTTTGCACTTTTCTTCAAACTCTTTATCGGTGTACTTTGTCTCGGCGTATTCCTTTAAATAGTCCACCATTGAATGACCTACCGCGTCGGAGAACGCCGCCTTTTCGCGCATAAGTATATCGTAAGGCAGGTAATCGCCCTCAAACGCGTGGCGCAAAAGGTATTTGCCCTTGTTGTATTTGTTCATCTTCATTTCGGGGTCTACGCTCATAACGTATTTTACAAAATCAAGATCGCCGAACGGCACGCGCGCCTCAAGCGAGTTTACCGAAATGCAGCGGTCAGCGCGCAGAACGTCATACATATGCAGCTCGCGCACACGCTTTTGCGATTCTTTTTGAAATTCCTCGGCGTTCGGCGCAAAATCGGTGTATTTATAGCCGAAAAGCTCATCGGATATTTCGCCCGTAAGCAAAACCCTTATATCGGTAGTTTCGTGTATCGCCTTGCATATAAGGTACATACCTATGCTTGCGCGTATGGTGGTAATATCGTAAGTGCCGAGCAGCGCTATAACGTCGGGCAGCGCTTTTAAAACATCCTCTTTGGTTATAATTATCTCGCGGTGATCCGAGCCTATGTAATCCGCAACTTCTTTTGCGTATTTAAGGTCGATAGCGTCGGTGCTCATACCTATTGCAAAGGTCTTAATGGGTTTCTTTAAAAGTTTTGCCGAAACCGCGCACACAAGCGAAGAATCCAAGCCTCCGCTTAAAAGAAAGCCGAGCGGCGCGTCGGCGTCAAGCCGTTTTTCAATGCCCGCAACCAGTTTATCGTGTATGTTTTTGCATACCGTTTCAAGGTCGTCGTGGCAAACCATATCCACCGCTGCTATATCGTTATAGCA
>URPQ01000111.1 GCA_900549755.1 uncultured Oscillospiraceae bacterium | reverse complement strand
GGGAAATATAAGGGTCAGTACGATTGGCTTACCCACACCTTCCGCTACGGCGGCGCAGACCTTATGATGCGCGAGGTGCGCGAATGCTTTAAGGTGGATGTTGAAAGATATATCCGTGTAAACTTCACCACGTTTAAGAAAGGCATAGACTCGGTAGGCGGAATAGATATTACGCTCACCGCAGCTGAGGCTGCGTATGTAAATAAATACACCTGGCGCAAAAGCTATACGGCAGGTGTAAATCACCTTGACAGTGATGCTGCGCTTGCGTATGCCCGCTGCAGGCATATAGACAGCGACTGGCACAGAATAGAGCGTCAGCGCAACGTTATTCAGGCGGTAGTTACAAAGACTAAGGATTTAAGCGTGGGAGAGCTTAATACACTGTTAAATAATGTTCTTCCGCTCGTGCAGACAAATCTTACAAGGCTTGAAATTACCGAGCTGCTGCTCTCCGCGCCGAAATATCGCGGGGTGCAGATTAAGCAGATGACCGTTCCGATAAGCGGCAGCTACGGCGGAATGAGAGGACTCGGCGGTCGCAGTCTTTTTTCGGTTGATTTTGACACCAACGCAAAGGCGCTCCGAGAATTTATTTACGGTGTTAAATCAGAATAATATTTACTGCTATGCTTTACTTTTTTAATACCATATTTTCAAATCTACCTTGAAATTAAGGTTGATTTATTTCTGCCGTTCTGAGAGGAACTTACGCTGACGCGAAAATTCCTCTCAGAACCCCTCGGTTTCTGTATAATATTTTTCTTAATATCAAGTAAAACATTATAGCTAAACACATCATAGCGCGACATTTTAAGTACATTTATAAATAACTGACTTTTCTTATCCATGACATTATTTAAAACGTCATGGTTTTTCTGTTTTTACACCGAAAACAGCACACTCAAAAAGCTTATCAAGCTCACATATCCGAATAATAGTTTTACCGTGTTCACCCCAATTTGCCACAACGCCGAAAGCCATATGTTCAAAATTATTATCCTCAAAAAATATCCCTTTCAGATTATTGATAACAAGATTAACGGCATGGTTCGAGGTGTCCCAAAACTGTTTGTTATTAGTACCTCGCGGCGTTTGGATGCCGCATTTAATGTGGGACCATAATTGTGCGACTATAAAGCACAAAAGCCCAAAACCCTTGAGAAAGGCAGGCTTACATAAGGATACTTTCAAAAAGTGACCGATTGAGAGCAGCACAACGCCACAGAGATTTAAAACTCTGTGGCGTTGTGCTTTTTTTATAGCTAACAGGAAAATGATTAGAAAAAATTTTGATCTTTGATTAAGGTTGCGGGCGTAACAGTTACTGCAAAGTGATTTATTCTACAATGGCGGCGTCCGTCAGTCTGGAATAGTGAGCAGTATATTTCCGTAAAAACAGCAAAGCCGCCCGGTTTCGGACGGCAAATTGGCACAGGCTGTGTTTTATACTCCCCAAAGCAACATGCCGAGTGCGGCAGAAAAGAGTATCATTATAATCGGCGACGGTGCAGTTTTTTTGATTCTTTTATATCCGAAATGTGTCAGCCACAGAATGGCAAAGACCAAAATGGATTTAGGATCCGGAGCAAGCGCCGAATAAATATCCGTAAAACCAAGCAATGTTGATATGGCCATACCGATTGCCGTAGCGAGAATCATTGCGATAACGCAGGGACGGACGCCGGAGAGAAACGCGTTGACGCCGGCATATTTCATCAGGTTTTTGAGTACCGCCGCAATTAAAAGTATAATAATGAAAGACGGAAGAACAACGCCGAGCGTAGCAAGAAACGAGCCGAGAATGCCGCCTTGCGTGGAACCTATAAATGTCGCCATATTAACGGCAAGCGGACCGGGCGTCGATTCCGAAACGGCAATGAAATTTAAGAATTCGCTTTCCGTTAGCCAGCCGTTTGAAATGACTGTTTCTCTTACAAGGGAAACCATTCCGTATCCGCCGCCGAAGGAAAGAGCACCGATCATTAAAAAATTCAGGAATAATTTAAGGTAGATCATTGTTTATTGCCGTTTCCTTTCCGCAGTTTTTTCAGGAAGAAAATTGCAAGTCCTGCTGTGCCGCAAATCAGAATATAGTAAACGGAAGAAAAAGAAACGGCGAAAACAGTGCACGCCAGCATTGCGGCAATGACCGACAACAATATGACCGTGTTAAAGGCATTTCTTTTAATGCTTTTCAGCATTTTCAAGCCGGCAAATGAGATCAGATAGATCACACATACCTGTATTCCGCGGAAAGCACGGGAAACCCATCTAAGGTTTAAGAATTGATCAAAAAACAGTGAGATGCAAAAAATTACGGTAAACGAAGGAATACAAACCGCCACGGTAGCCGCCGCAGCACCGAACAAGCCTGCAATTTTGTAGCCGATATATGTGGCGCTGTTGATTGCAACCGGTCCGGGTGTAGACTCGGCAATGGCTACCATATTCAGAAAGTCGTCCTTTTCGATCCACTTCTTGCGCTCTACAAATTCGTTTTCAAGCAGCGCAATCATAGCATATCCGCCGCCGAAGGTAAAGGCGCCGATTTTAAGAAAGGTGAGAAACAAAGTCCACTCTTTTCTCATTGCCGCACCGCCTGTCTTTTACGGATGATAAAAAGTATAACGATACCGAGAATAATCAGGCAGCCGGACAGCACCTGTGATACACGGATACCCGGAAGGAGATAAAGGCTGTCGGAGCGCAGCCCCTCCACAAAAAACCGTATCGTTCCGTATCCGATCATATAAAACGGAAGAAGATAGCCTTTTCGCCTGAAATGCGGGTAGCATATCAGCATAGCGGTGAGTAAAGCTAAATTCAATGCGGATTCGTAGAAAAAGGTTGCCTGCCGCCATTGGCCGATTTCTTCTATGTAAACGCCGTAAGGGAAAAAGCAGAGCGAAGGATTTGTAATTTGGTTTCCGTATGCCTCTTGATTGACAAAATTCCCCCAACGCCCGATAGCTTGCCCAAGCACAAGGCTCGGCATCAGGGTATCGGCAAGTGACCAAAAGGAAATCCGTTTTACTTTACAGTAAATCAATGCGACTGCGACACCTCCGAGCACTCCGCCGTAAATGGCAAGACCCCCTCGGTTAATTTCAAAAACAGAAAGCAGGTCGTTTTTGTAATTATCCCATTCGAAAATCACATAGTAGGCTCTTGCACAAATAATGCATACGGGGATCAGCCAAAGAGCAAGATTGTATATATGCTCCTTGTTGATGCCGGTTTTTCTGCATCGGTATATCGCCAAAGCAAAGCCAAGCACCATACCGCAGGCGATAATGATTCCGTACCAAGCGATATTCAGCCCTTCAATTCCGAAAAGATTTTCTATTGCATATCGGTTCAAATCCTTGTTTCCTCGCTTTTCTCAGTCTACCCGCAGCATACGGTAACCGACGCCGATATGCGTCTGAATGTATTGCGGACTGTCCTTTTGCGGCTCCAGCTTTTTGCGCAGGGTCGCCATAAACACCCGCAGAGAAGCAATATCGTTTTCCCAGCTGCTGCCCCAAATCTGCTGCGTGATATAGGTGTGCGTCAGCACCTTTCCGACATTATGAGAGAGCAG
>URPQ01000110.1 GCA_900549755.1 uncultured Oscillospiraceae bacterium | reverse complement strand
CGGGTATTTCCGGCTTTCCTTTATATATTTTGTGCCCCGTATAGCGAATATCGGTTACGCTGTCACCGTTTGAATTTCTGACGGCAAGCGCCGAAATTCTGAAATCCCCCGCACCGTTTGTACCGTACTCCATAGGTGCGCTGTCGGGCGAAAAGCCGTGTTCGCCTATTACGGGATTAGCCGGGCTGAATGATGCGCAGGGCGCCAGACATTCACGGTCGGGTACATATGTATCGGGAATTTTTGCTCCGTAATATAAATTAAGTATATAGTTTTCATCGTATATCTTAATAATATAGCTTGAAGTAGCAGTATCAAGCTTAAAAGTTTTATTTCTACTGTCATAAATTATTGGCATACTTTTCGTCCTCTCACGGCATTTTAAAACAATTCTACCCTACGTGTGTTTAAAAATCAAGTTTTTTCCTTAATTTTCCGTTTTTCCTAAATTTTACCGTTATCTTTTAAAAGTTTTAGCTTTAAAACCGCCGCTTGGGTTTTTGCGTCGGTAATCTCGCCGGAAAGTATCATTTCAACTGCCTTTTCAAGCGGTATTTTTTCCACACTTAAAAATTCATCGTCATCGGGGTGCTGTTCGCCGTATTTAAGCCCTGCTGCGGCAAACATCCAGATTATCTCCCCGCAATACCCGGGCGACGGGTAAAGCCTGCCTAAGGGTATAAATTTTTCAGCCTCGGCGCCTGTTTCCTCTTTAAGCTCGCGCTTGCCGCAGGCAAGTGGGTCTTCATCGGCACTGTCGCGCTTTCCTGCGGGAATTTCGGTCACAACCTCCATATACGGGTAACGGAACTGTTTAACAAAAAGCACCTCGTTATTATCGGTCAGCGCTGCCACGCAAACGCCGCCGTTATGCTCTATTACCTCGCGGGTAGCTGTTTTGCCGTTCGGTAAAAGCGCCGTATCGCGGCGCAGTTTTATAATTTTGCCTTGATAGATATATTCACTTGAAATTTGTTTTTCTTCCAAATTCATTAAATTCAACCTCTTTTAATATACTTTATGGGAGTGTGGTATGATGAACAAGCTTGTAAAGCCTGCGGTTTATGATTATTCCGCACGCAGAAAGGTTATAGACAGCATTTGCGCGGAGTACGAATTTATAAAGCGGAGCGTTATCGGCCGCAGCTGCGGCGGCAGGGATATTTATTCCCTTAAAATCGGCTCGGCTGCGGAATACAGCCTTATTGCCGCCGCATTTCACGGTAGCGAGCATATAACCTCGGTTGTGCTGCTTATGTTTATTGAAGAACTGGCGGCTGCCGTAAAAAACGGCGGCTACATATGCGGCTTAAACGCCGCGCGTGCATTGAAAGACAGAGGGGTGATATTTGTTCCCTGTCTTAATCCCGACGGCTGCGAAATAAGCATTAACGGGATAAACGCCTGCGGGGAGCTTGGCAGCACCGTAAGGCGGCTGTGCCTTGGGGATTTTGAGCATTGGAACGCAAACCTACGCGGGGTGGATATTAACCACAATTTTAACGCCGACTGGAAAACCCTGAAAAATAAGGAGATAAAAGCCGGAATATTGGGTCCTGCATCTACCCGTTTCGGGGGCTACAGACCAGAAAGCGAGCCTGAAACGCTGGCGCTTACAGAGCTTTGCCGCACGGTAAATATACGCCAGGCGGCGGCGCTTCATTCACAGGGAGAAGTCATATATTGGAGCTACGGCGAAACAGTGCCGCCACGCTCAAAAAAGATGGCGGAAATAATGGCTACTTCATCGGGCTACGCGCTTGACGTGCCAACGGGCATTGCCGACGGCGGCGGGTTTAAGGATTGGTTTATAACCGAATTTTGCCGACCCGGGTTTACAATCGAATTGGGGCTTGGCAAAAATCCTTTGCCCGCAGCGGATGCCGCGAAAATATACGAACGGGTTAAAGAAATGCTTATGCTGTTTATTATGATGTGAAAATATGCTGTCGCATATCAGCGACAGCATATTTAAAAAGCTCAAACGGACAAGTCCTCAACAACAAGCTGACGAACCCCGTTTTCATCAATATTTGAGGGGGTCTTCTTATCCCTTACCGCAAAGAACTTTTCGGCAACCTGCGGGAACAGTGCGTAGCTTAATACATCTTCCTCCGATTTGCCTACGCCCTTATCGCGCATTTCCTTTGCGTAATCGGTAAGCTCTGGCTTTAAAAGGTCTGCGGGGCGGCAGGTTATAACCTTATCGTCGCCTATAGCCTTTTTGCGAACCTCTTCGTTTACCTTACCCGGCAATCTGCCGTATTCGCCGCGCAGAAGTCCCTTTGATTCCTTGGTGATCATCTTATAGCGCTCGCCCGAAAGCACATTGAGCACAGCCTGTGTGCCTACAATCTGGCTGGTGGGCGTTACAAGCGGCGGATAGCCGAAATCTTCTCTTACCCTCGGCACTTCTGCCAAAACGTCATAGTATTTATCCTCGGCGTTAGCCTGTTTAAGCTGAGATAAAAGGTTGGAAAGCATTCCGCCCGGAACCTGATAAATAAGGGTCTTTGTATCAACATTAAGCACCTTCGGGTCAAGTATGCCCTCGGCTTTAAGCTTATCGGCAACCTTGCGGAAATGCGCCGCTATTTCGCTCAGCTTCATAAGGTCAAGCCCGGTATCGCGCGGGGTGCCCTGAAGCGTCGCCACAAGCGCCTCGGTAGAGGGCTGCGAAGTACCGTTTGCAAGGGGAGAAAGCGCGGTATCAACAATATCAACGCCCGCCTGCGCCGCCATAAGATAGGTCATATCGCCCGTGCCGGTGGTGTTGTGGGTATGCAGATGAATCGGAACATTAACGTTCTCTTTAAGCTTTTTAACAAGCGAATATGCCTTATAGGGCAAAAGCAAATTTGCCATATCCTTAATGCAGATAACGTCCGCTCCCATTTTTTCAAGGGTCTTTGCCATTTCAACAAAGTATTCCTCATTATGAACGGGGCTTACGGTGTAGCTTATAGCCGCCTCGCATATTCCGCCGTATTTTTTACAGCTTTTCATTGCCTGTTCCATATTGCGCGTATCGTTAAGCGCGTCAAAAATACGGATAACGTCAATGCCGTTTTCAATCGACTTTTTAACGAACATATCAACCACGTCATCGGCATAATGCTTGTAGCCGAGCAGGTTCTGACCGCGCAGAAGCATTTGCAGCTTGGTGTTGGGCATATGCTTTTTAAGGGTGCGCAGTCTCTCCCACGGGTCCTCGTTCAAAAAGCGCATACACGCGTCAAACGTAGCGCCGCCCCAACATTCAAGGCTCCAGTAGCCTACCGAGTCAAGCTGTTCAAGCGCGGGGAGCATATCCTCAATACGCATGCGCGTAGCCGCCTGAGACTGGTGCGCGTCACGGAGAATGGTATCGGTTATATATAATTTCTTTTCTTCCATTTTAAAATCCTCCGATTAACCGAAAATCGAAATAAGAACGCCTGCCGCAATAGCAGAGCCTATAACGCCCGCAACATTCGGACCCATGGCGTGCATGAGCAGGAAGTTGGAGGGGTTTTCTTTCTGACCCACCATTTGCGAAACGCGCGCCGCCATAGGAACGGCGGAAACGCCGGCAGAGCCGATAAGCGGATT
>URPQ01000109.1 GCA_900549755.1 uncultured Oscillospiraceae bacterium | reverse complement strand
TTTTGCAGCCCGTCGATAGCGAGCGACAGACCCACAAAGGTCATAAGCACGTTGTTGCCGCTGAACGGGTCGATTATAAGCAGCAGCCCGAAAAGTGCGCAGATAAGCGAGCCTAAAAGTATCAGCCACCAGTTTGAAAGCCCGAAGCGCTTTGCGTCAACCGCCGTTTGCAGCTTGAACACGCCGTCCACCAAAACAAACACACCGAGTATTGCCGGCATAAAGGCGACAACCCTCGCAGAGCGCAGCAGAAGTATCAAACCGAAGATAAGTGTGAAAACTCCGAGCGCCAAATCAAACTGAAATGCAAGGTTGTAAAGGTCGTGCGAAAAATAGCCGAGTATTTTTGAAACGCCGTAGAAAAGCGACACAGCGCCTATAACCCTGCAAAAAATAATTGCCGAGGCATACGGTCTTACCATTATATAAACGCCGGCGGCTATAAGCAGCACAGAACAGATTATATAACACCATTTTGCCTGTTTAATTGTTTTCATTGTTTTTTCCTCCCTTCATTTTCTCAACGCAATATATTATATACATAATAATTTCCGTTTCCAATAAACATAAAAAGGCTTATGTGTGAATTTCACACATAAGCCTTAAAGTGTTGTATTTTCAGACATTTACCCCTGTTTGTCTGTATTATTCAAAAAGCAGTAGCGCACCGTTCCGTCCAAAAGCTCACTTATTCTTATAACAAAATCGTGCGGGTCGCCCTTCATGCCGCCGCTTAGCCACTCAAGCGTCATACCTACAAGCGCGTGGGAATAAAACGAGGCTACAAGCTCCACGTCTTCCTCGGTCGGGGATAAATCGGCAACAGATTTTTTAATGAATATAAGTATATTGTTGTATGTAACCTTATTAAGATAGGTTTCAACCTGCTCGCGGCTGATAGAATTGTAAAGATGATATATCGCGCGGCGGTTGTTATGCACAAAATCTATCGCCTTTAAAAAGGCTTCCTGCCAGGTATCGTAATCTGCCGTGTTTCCGAGAATATCCTGCGTTTCCACCTGAAAAAGCTCGTCAACCAGCGCGTATACGTCCTCAAAATAATAGTAAAACGTATTGCGGTTTACGCCGCAGCGGGTAACAATGTCTTTAACTGTAATTTTATCAAACGGGCGTTCCGAAATAAGCTCTACAAACGAGTCTAAAATTGCCTTTTTGGTAAATTGCGCCATATCGCACCTCCGGATAGTGTCAGTATAGCATATTACTCTTTAAAAATCAAGATCTTAGCTGAATATGTAAATTACAGAATAGCAAACGACTCCGAAATTTAAACAACAAACCCGCCGTTAATTCCGAGAACCTGTCCGGTTATGTATTCGGCGGCAGGGGAGGAGAGGAAGCGCACCGCGGCGGCTACCTCGTCGGCGCTGCCCATACGTCCGAGCGGTATGCCCTCGACAAAATCGTTAAGCTCCTCAATTGTAAGGTTTGAGTTCATTCCGGTTTCAATAAGCCCCGGGGCTATGCAGTTCACGGTAATACCGCTGGGAGCCAGTTCCTTGGCCAGCGCCTTGGTAAGACCTATAACGCCCGCCTTTGCCGCGGAATACGCCACCTCGCAGGATGCGCCCACCTGACCCCACATTGAGGAAATATTTATAATGCACCCTGATTTTTGATTTACCATAACGGGTGTTACCGCCTTGCAGCAGTTAAAAACGCCCTTTAGGTCAATATCGATTATGCGGTCGAAATCAATTTCGTCGGTATCGGTTATAAGTCCCTGATACGCCACGCCCGCGTTGTTTACCAGCACATCTATACTGCCGAATTTATAAAGTGTCTCTTTCACCATAATGTCCACTTCAAGCTTATTTGCAACATTGGCTTTCTGGGTTATTACCGAGTAGCCGTTGCTCACAAGGGAACGGCAGAGCAGGTTTGCCGATTCGTAGGATTCGTTATAATTGATTACCACATTCCAGCCGTTCTGCGCAAAGAGAATTGCTGTTGCCGCGCCTATGCCCTTTGAAGAGCCTGTGACTATTACTGTCTTTTTCATATTAACCCCCGCTTATATTTTCTGAAATCAGTATAACATATTTTTTCGGAAAATTAAAGCCCCAATTACAACAAGTTGAGTTTACATAACAGCGGGGTGTGCACATCTTGTGTGATTTACATAAAAAGTTTACATAATATTTTCCTCTTTTAAAATTGACAGTTGACATAACTTTAAAAATGTTGTATAACTATATTGTTAACCGCAAACGCGGCATACACTGATTTTACGGTTTAAGCGGCTTTAAAACCGACATTATGAAAAACGGTTTACATAAAGTGTCATTAAATCTACATTTTGTGGCGGCGGTTTTAAAAAAATCAAAATATAGGTTTTATTGTTTTTCAGGTATATCTTGTCCAACTCCGGCATATTATTTCTTAGAAACCGGAGGGAAGAGTATGAAAAAAGGAACAGTATTAAGCCTTAAAAAAATCAGGTTTTCCGAATTTATAATAAAAAACAATGTGCTTGTGCTGCTGGTTATTTTGTTTATAGCCGGTATAGCCGCGGGAACATTTGCGGGTAAAAAAATCACCGGGCTGACGGATTACTCGGCTGAATATCTTGAGCGGTTTGTTGCGGAGCGTAGTAACGCTTCTTTTTTATCGGTTACGGTAAATTCCTTTGCGGCTTCGGCGCTTGTGCTGCTTGCGGTTTTTGCCGCGGGAACGTCGGTTTTGGGCGTTGTGCTGGTGCCTATAGCGGCGGCAGCCCGCTGCGTGCTTTACGGCAGCGTTTCGGCTCTGCTTTACTCGCAGTATTCGGTAAAGGGTATTGCGTTTAACGCCGTGCTTATAATTCCCGCAGAAATAATTTTTGCGGTTGCTCTACTCTTGGCGGCAAGGGAATCGGTTAAGTTTTCGCTCGGTATGGCAAGGCTTACGCTGCCCTCGGCTCCGCCCGTTAATCTCTCAGCGGATTTCCGCAGCTATTGCAGTAAGTACATACTTATATGATTACTTACGCTGCTTTCGGCAATTACAGACGCGGTTATGTCCTGCTCATTCGGGGCAAGTCTTGCTTTATAAAAGGATGTTAAATTATTATAGGAGGTGCAATATGGCTGATATGTGCGACGCTTTCAGGGAATACCTCGTGAGCGTAAAAAAAGCGTCAACAAATACGGTTGATTCGTATATGCGCGATATACACCAATATTCGGCGTATTGCGCTTCAAAAAATACCGAGCCTGCGGCGGCTGATGCTTCATTTATAAAAAAATATGTTGAGTATTTAGCCGTTATGGGTAAATCGGACGCAACAGTTACCCGCACGGTAGCCTCTGTTCGTTGCTATTACCGTTTTTTAATTTCAAAAAGCATTATAGAGGAAAATCCCGTAAACGGAATAAAGCTTAAAAAGACCGAGAAAAAGCTGCCGGGAATACTTGATTCAAACGAGATAATTCTCCTGCTTTCTCAGCCTGACGGGGACGATTACAAGAGCGTAAGGGACAAGGCTATGCTTGAGCTTTTGTACGCTACGGGTATCAGGGTTTCCGAGCTTATAGAGCTTTCGGTAACAGATGTTAATTTGCAGATAGGAATTTTACATATGCACACGGGCGGCAGGGAGCGCATAGTGCCCATGTACCCCGCGGCGGTAAAGGCGGTTGCTGATAATCTAGTAAAAGTCCGCCCCGTAATAGATACCGATAAAACCGAG
>URPQ01000108.1 GCA_900549755.1 uncultured Oscillospiraceae bacterium | reverse complement strand
TCGCTCTCGGTCAGCCCGCCCGTCGATTTAATGTTTATATCCCAAAAATCGTTTTTATCGTAATAATCGTCTATCGTGGTGTAAAAATCGGGCGCGGTGGATAAAAGCCCTGCCAGAAAGCCCACGCCCAGCGCGGTTATGGCGAAAATCGCGGCAAATCGCCCGAAGCTACCGCCTATCTCCCGCCTTATGTGCTTGAAATATGTTCTTTTCACTACCACTCAATCCTTTCGGCGGGCAGCGGTTCGGGATTAACGGAGTTTTCCGTAACCTTGCCGTTTTTAATTTTTATAACCCTGTCCGCCATGGCGCATATAGCTTGATTGTGGGTTATTATTATAACCGTGGTTCCGGTTGAGCGGCAGGTGTCGTGTAAAAGCTTTAAAATTGCCTTGCCCGTGTTGTAATCAAGAGCGCCCGTCGGCTCGTCGCACAGCAGAATTTTCGGGTTTTTCGCAAGCGCGCGCGCAATTGATACCCGCTGCTGCTCCCCGCCCGATAGCTGCGCGGGGAAGTTATTCATTCTGCCCTCAAGCCCAACGCTTTTAAGCACCTCGGCGGCGCCCAGCGGCTCGCGGCATATTTCGGATGCTAATTCCACATTTTCAAGCGCCGTGAGGTTCTGCACCAAATTATAAAACTGAAAAACAAACCCCACGTCATAGCGGCGGTACTCGGTAAGGCGGCGGGTGCCGTATTCGCTTACCTTTTCACCGTCTAAAATTATATCGCCGCTGTCGCACCTGTCCATGCCGCCCAGCATATTAAGCACGGTGGTCTTTCCCGCACCGCTCGGCCCCACAATTACCACAAGCTCGCCCTTTTCGGCGGTAAAGCTTATGCCGTCCGACGCGCGGGTTATGTTATCGCCGTTTTTATAAAATTTGCAAACATTATCAAAGCATATATAACTCAAAGCTCAAAACGTCCTTTCCTTTATTTTACAAAAAGATTTTAACACATTCCGCCGCCGATTTTGAGTACAGATTGTGAATTTTCGGGTTTTCGCAAAAAAACACTTGATTTTATACTTGTAATATTGTATAATAACCCTTGTCAATTTTGCCGGTGTGATGGAATTGGCAGACGTAGTGGACTCAAAATCTACTTCGCCGTTTCATACCACCGTTCCGTAAACCCTTGATTTTACAAGGTTTTTTGAAAACTGAATATGTAACTTGCTTTTAATGTCCCTCCACGATGTCCCTCCGATTTCTCGGACAGGACATCGGGAGACGACTTAAAAATATAAATGCCGGTGTGTCGGAATTGGCAGACGAGACAGACTCAAAATCTGTTATCCGCAAGGGTGTGTGGGTTCGAGTCCCACCACCGGCACCAGACCTTAACAGCTCGTAAACCCTTGATTTATCGGGGTTTGCGGGCTTTTCTTTATGCTCTGCTCCGGTTATGTAACGCCCCTCCAACAACAGAAAATTCGCCGTTTTGCAGCTCATTTTCAGGAGGGACATTGGAGGGACATTGCGATTATTTGGAGGGATATACACCCAAAATCGCATTGGCAGACGCAACCTTTGAGGCGAAATTCAAGTGCGTATAAATGTTTGAAGTGGTCGAAATGTCGCTGTGTCCTAACCACTCCTGAATTTCTTTCAAGCTGACACCGTTTGCATACAAAAGGCTTGCGCAGCTATGCCGCAAATCGTGGAAACGAATCTTCCGCATACCGTTCTTTTCAAGCACCAGCGGGAAATGCTGGGTGATATAGCCGGGTTTTACAAGCTCTCCGATCTCGTTGACATAGATATAATCGGTGTATTGCCGGCAATACGACCTGCCGCACAGCTTTCGGTTTAGCTCCTGCTCCGCTTTCAGGCGGTACAGTACTTCCTCAAACGGTGGCACAAGGGGCAGGCTGCGATAGCTTGCTTTGGTCTTTGTCCGATCCTTTTGGATAATCTTGCTTTTGCCGTCAATGGTCGCCTGCGTTACTGTGTGCCGTATGGTGATTGTTTTCTTCTTGAAATCAATCGCATCCCATTTCAAGCCTACAGCCTCGCTGCGGCGCAGTCCGTAAAATGCGCCGAGGATAACGCCAAGCTCTATGGGGTCGCCCTTTACCACCTCAAAAAGACGGTTTAGCTCATCTTCCTCATAGGCGCTGCCGACAAACTTTTCCTTTTTCGGCCGTTCAATGCGATCCGCCGGGTTCGTGTCAATCAAACCAAGTTTGAAAGCGTGCTGCAACGCCTTTCGGATATTTGCGTGGCGGTGTATCACCGTGTTTGCGGAAACGCCCCGCACCGTCAGTTCATAGGTGTAATAGTCCTGAATGTGCTTTGGCTTTATCTCCCGTAAGAGCAGGCCGGGGTGGTGTTCCTCAAAGTATGGGATAATTTTGCTCTTAATTCCCATAGAATACGCCCCGTAGGTCGTTTCCTCCACATTCTTTTTTATCATTTCCAGCCAGTCGAGCAGAAATGTTGTAAAGAGTATGGAATCGGTGGAAACCTTGCCTGTACTGCGTTCTAATGCTCTTGCCTCCAACTCTGCTTCTTTGGCTGAACGGGCTTCTATGAGCATTTTTTCGGCACGCTTTTTGTTGCCCTTTACAGGGAGCCCCGTGGATTTTGACGGCGTGTGCCGTTTACCGTATTCATCCACATAGTTGAGTACGATATGATAGTACCCGTTTTTCTCTCGCAGATGTCCTGCTACCATAATAAAACCTCCTTTGAATGGTACAGCGTAGATTCATCTGCCATTGACATTTATATTGTAGCAGAAAGAATCCCACAGGCCAAATGTGCAAACAAGGTTTTACGCATTAGATTTATCTATCAGTTCCAAGTATTCCAGAATGTTGAGCTTCGGGATTCGATAGCGGCGGCCGACAATGAAACTTCTAATTTCCCCAGACCGCAAAAGCCTGTAAGCGGTTTTGTCGCAAATACCGCCGAGCATTTCACGCATCTGCTCAACATTGACTACATCGGGATAATCGGCAAATAGCAGTTTGTAGGCTGTTTGTGATTCCATAGGCAGCCTCCTATCTGTTTTTCGGGATAATCTCGTAGTCGTACCCTGTACGCTGATTACAGTAGGTACAGGTGTCTTTTTCGGTTTGCTGCGGGTCGATCCGGCGTAAAGAATAAGCGCCCGAACCGTAGAAATTGTCGGCACAAGCGCTGCAAAGACAAAGAATTAACTTTTTCGGTATGCTCTCAATCAGACCGATACTGACGGCAAGAGCATGATTGATACCGCGGATATGCTTATCGGACAGATGACCGATAAAGTCACCCAAACGGCGTTTATCAACGGTTCGCAGTTGTTCAAGCAAAACAATAGAGGGCAGTTCTAAACCGTCCTCTGCGTTGATGTAGTAATGGGTAGGCAACTTCGGCTTTGCGTCCGTTTTGCTTGTGACAGAAGCAATGATAACGGTGGGACTGTGCTTGTTTCCGACATTGTTTTGGATAATGACAACGGGACGATAACCCTCTTGTTCCGAGCCGATCCCTTGTCCCAAGTCAGCGTAATACATATCACCTCGTAGATATGTTTGATTCATAATGTTTGACCTCCTTTGAATTTAAGGCGAATATTCGCCTATGTAGGAAATCAAACAGCGGCACAGAATTAAGGTCAGGAAGATACAAACATTCTCCGTTTCAGCAGACCCGTCCCGCCGTATGATTTCATATTTCAAAAACTATCCAATTTTTCCACTCCACACCCTATCTTTATTGGTAGTCATCAA
>URPQ01000107.1 GCA_900549755.1 uncultured Oscillospiraceae bacterium | reverse complement strand
CGCTTTGGAGAGGCTGTGAGCGTGTCGAAAAAGTCGACACGCTCTTGGACGGGAATGCCGCTCGCTCGAAAATCACGGATTTTCGGACTGCACTCTATCCCCGCCAATACCACCCCAGTGCTCTTGAAAAATAGCTTTTTAAGCTATTTTTCGCTTACAAGGTGTTTTTCCGCCGCACCTGTCAGCGGAAAAACGAAATGCGGCGGAACCGCCGCAAAAATAGAGTTTAGAATTTATCGAGAGACAAAAAACCTCTTGCACGAGGCAAGAGGTTTTTGCAGGTTCAAATTAGTCCGCAAGGTAAGCGTACTGGAGGTACCAGTAGCCGTACGGGCTGTGCCATGTGCCCTTGAGGCTGGTGCTCTGGAGCCAGAAGTCGTTGTAGTAAGCAACCGGGATAAATCCGTAATCCTCGCTTACAATCTTCTCTGCCTCGTGGAGAGCGGCAAAGTGAGCAGTCTTGTCTGCCACCTTAGAGTCGTTCATAGCCTTATCAAACGCCGGGTTGTTGTACTTACCGTCGTTGTTGCCGTTGGTGGACGTAAACAGCTCTATCATGTTAGAAGCGTCATTGTAGTCCATAACCCAACCGTTACGAGCCATTTCGTACTCACCGGCGCGGCGCTTGGGTGTGAAGGACGACCAGTCAACAATGTCAATATTCATAGTGATGCCGAGATCCTTATAAACCTGCTGCAAATACTCGGCAAGAGCCTTATGGTAGCCTGTATCGTTGGTAGAATAGGTGATGGTCGGGAAGCCCTTGCCCTCGGGGTAGCCTGCCTCCGCAAGAGCCTTTTTAGCTTCTTCAAGGTTAGCCTTGTAATCCTCACTGATATAGGTTTTGCCGCCGTTTGCTGCCTTTGAGTTCTCAAGGAACTTGCCGGTTTCAACATCGTCAACGCCGGTTCCTACATAGTTGTAAGCCGGTGTATATGTGCCCTGCATTACGGTGTTGGCAACATAGTCACGGTCGATAGCAAGGCTTAAAGCCTTACGAACGTTCTTGTTGTTGAAGGGAGCCTTGTTGAGGTTCATGCTCAGGTAATAGGTACCGAGAATAGGATCAACATTGAATTCATCCTTCTTATCCTTCTTAAGGGTCGGGATTTCCTCGGTCGGAACATCCTTTATAAGCTGTGCGGTGCCGCCGGTGTAGGCAGTATAGGAAGCGCTTGAATCTTCAAGCAATAAGAATGTGAGCTTATCGTTTACGATCTTGCTTGAATCCCAGCCGCCCTTGTAATTCTCATTCTTCTTGCAAACAATCTTTTCACTGGGTGTCCATTCGGTAATGGTGTACGGACCGTTGCAGACATAGGTTTCGGGTTTTGTGGCCCAGGAGTCACCGTTCTTTTCAACGGTAGCCTTCTGAACGGGGCTCATTGTACCGAAAGCAACGATCTTATCAAAATAAGAGCAGGGGTAAGCAAGCTTAATTGTAAGGGTCTTACCGTCGTCGCTTGCCTTAACATTGAGCTTTTCGGGGTTCTTGCTGTCAATAGCATCTTTGTAGCCTTCGATCATACCGATAACGGTTTCGGCATACGGAGCCGCAACATTGGTATCGGCTATACGCTTAAAGGTGTACTCAAAGTCCTTAGCGTTAAGCTCGGTACCGTCTGACCATTTAAGGCCGTCACGCATAGTGAAGGTCCAGGTAAGACCGTCGGGGCTAACCTCGTACTTTTCAGCCTGTCCGGGCTGAACTTTGTTGTCCTGATCAATAATGAGCAGGGTTTCAAACAGGGTAATAAGCATATTACCGCCGTCAACAGCACTGTTAAGAGCCGGATCGAGCGTTTCGGGGTTCGGACCGATCTGAACAGTGATGCCATCTGCCTTCTTCTTACCGCAGCCGGCAAAGGCTGTTACAAAAAGAGCGGCAGACAAGAAAATAGCCAGCATTTTCTTGAATTTCATTTTTGATCTCCTCTTTCTTAAATTTTACGGCTTTAGCCGCTTTATTATATCCATTGCGCCTGAACGCAATAAATACCGTGTTAATTCACCTTATCAAGGTGGTGGCAGGCAGCGTAATGCCCCGGGCTTACCTCTTTAAATTCGGGGCAGACTTCGGCGCACTTTTCATCCGCATAGGGGCAGCGCGTTCTGAAGCGGCAGCCGCTCGGCGGGTTAAGGGGCGACGGAACATCCCCCTGCAAGGGAATACGCTTCGAGGCGCGCGCAGCAATTGGGTCAGCCTCGGGTATAGCGGAAATAAGGCTCTTGGTATAGGGGTGAACGCTGTGGGATATAAGCTCATAGCTGTCCGCCAGTTCAACCAGTTTGCCGAGATACATAACGCCTATACGGTTTGAAATATGCCTTACAACGCTTAGATCGTGCGCTATGAACAGGTAGGTAAGGTTTAAGTCCTTTTGCAGGTCCTCAAACATATTTACCACCTGTGCCTGAATTGAAACGTCAAGCGCGGAAACAGGCTCGTCGCAAACTATAAACTCGGGGTTTACAGCCAGTGCGCGGGCAATGCCCACCCTCTGGCGCTGACCGCCCGAAAACTCGTGCGGGTAGCGGTTTGCGTGCTCGCTGTTAAGCCCCACGCGCTCAAGCAGGGAAATAATGCGGTCGTGCCGCTCCTGCTTATTGGCGGCGAGCTTGTGAATATCAATTGACTCCCCTACTATATCGCCGATAGTCATTCTGGGGTCAAGGCTTGCATATGGGTCTTGGAACACCATCTGCATTTTGCGGCGGTAGGGCAGCATATCAGCCTTTATTTTCTTTTCCTTATCGAAAATAACCTTGCCGTCATAAATAATTTTACCGTCCGTCGGCTCATATAAGCGCAAAAGCGTTCTGCCAACCGTTGTTTTGCCGCAGCCCGATTCGCCCACAAGACCCAAGGTCTCGCCGCGGCAGATATAGAACGAAACATCGTCTACCGCCTGAACGACCTGCTTTTTGCCGCCGCTTCTTGCGGGAAAGTACTGCTGCAAGTGCTGTACTTCAACCAGTTTTTCTCTCTCACTCACAGTTTTCCTCTCCTTTCAGCGCCTCTTTCTGCAAAAGCCAGCAATAGCTGTAATGGGTATCGCTGAGTTCGGTTTTCGGGGGCATTTTATTAAGGCAGATTTTCATACATTCAGAGCAGCGCGGCGCAAAGGGACATCCCGCAGGGGGGTTGAGCAGGTCAACCGGCTGACCCTCAATGGGGACTAGTCTTTCGATTTTTTCCGTGTTTAATTTCGGAATTGATTTAATAAGACCCTTTGTGTATTCGTGACTCGGGTTGTAGAAAATTTCATCCGCCGTGCCGTACTCAACAATATGACCGGCGTACATAACGGCAATTTTTTCGCACATGCTCGCAACCACGCCGAGGTCATGAGTAATCATAATAATGCTCATACCGAGCTTTTTGCGCAGCTCCTGCATAAGCTCCAATATCTGCGCCTGTATGGTAACGTCAAGCGCGGTTGTAGGCTCGTCGGCTATAAGCAGCTTAGGTTCGCAGGCAAGCGCAATGGCAATCATAACGCGCTGGCGCATACCGCCCGACAGCTCATGCGGGTACTGCTTAAGGCGCTTTGAGGGCTCGTTTATTCCCACAAGCTCCAAAAGCTCCCTCGCCCTTTCGTAAGCCTCTTTTTTGGTTTTATTTGTGTGCAGAAGTATAACTTCCACAATCTGATTCCCTATTGTGTAAACCGGGTTAAGGCTTGTCATAGGGTCTTGGAATATAATGGAAACCTCGTTTCCGCGGATTTTGCGGAACTCCTTTTCGGTCATTT
>URPQ01000106.1 GCA_900549755.1 uncultured Oscillospiraceae bacterium | reverse complement strand
CAAGCCTTTTAACGGTTTTGGCAACCGCCTCGAAAAAGTCGCCTGTATAGCAGTGGGCGAGCATTTGCGGTATAACCTCCGTATCGGTCTCGCTTTTGAATTCTACACCCTCCGCCTTTAATTCTTCGCGCAGGGCAACATAATTCTCAATAATTCCGTTATGCACCACGGCGAACTTACCATTGCTGCTTGTATGCGGGTGAGCGTTTTTATCCGACGGCGCGCCGTGGGTCGCCCAGCGGGTGTGACCTATGCCTGTGGTGCCGTGTATATCCTTGCCGCCCTTTGTCTTTTCCGCAAGGTTTTTAATTCTTTCGGTAGTTTTGCACACCGTCAAATTATTATCGTTAAGTACCGCTATTCCGGCAGAATCGTAGCCCCTGTATTCAAGTCTTTCAAGACCCTCAAGCAAAAATCCCGCCGCCTGTGTTTTACCTGTAAATCCAACTATTCCGCACATAAAAATACACCTTTCCGCAGCAGTACGGAAAGGCGCAGTTATCCCTTGTAAGCATATGAAAACAAGCCGAAACAGGCGGGTTAAAAATCCGTCATTTCAGTTAGCTGCCGTCCGTACATACCGACGTATAAATATTTTTTCTGACATAGCAGCGCGTCTCTGTTTCCGGAATTACTCCCGGGGTTTAAACGCGTGTTTACGACATGCCTGCCGTGGGACATCCGCCGAATATTTCGATGCTCCCCATCCTCGTCAACCGCTATGCCATATGTACGGTCCCGGCGCTTAAATTTAAAAAATAACGGTTTTTTCTCCTTTAAATTATTTTATGGCACAATATCCGTTTAATTCATTTTACGCGAAAAGCAATAAAAAGTCAACAATTTTTATCGGCGGTTTGACAAAGAGGGGCGGTTATGGTAAAATTTTAATAAACGGAGGCGTGTGTATGCAACAGATTAAATTTACAAAAATGCACGGCATAGGTAACGACTATATATACATTAACTGCTTTGAGCAGAAAATAGAGGACCCGCAAAAGCTGGCTCGACGTATGTCGCCGAGAAGAACATCGGTCGGCAGCGACGGACTTATACTTATTTGCCCGTCCGATATAGCGGACGCGAAAATGCGTATGTTCAATATGGACGGCAGCGAGGGCAAAATGTGCGGCAACGGAATACGCTGCGTGGGGAAATACCTTTATGATAACGGCATTGCAAAAAAGGACGTTATAACGGTTGAAACCCTAAGCGGCATAAAAATCCTTAAAATTGAGGCTAAAAACGGAAAAGCGGAGTTTATAACCGTGGATATGGGTAAGCCCATTTTAACCCCGCGCGATATTCCCGTGATTTTTGACGGCGAGCGTATGATAAACGAGCCGCTGCAGATAATGGGCAAAGAATACCGCATAACCGCAGTATCAATGGGGAACCCGCACGCGGTGGTTTTCTGCGGCGACGTGCAGGGGCTTGACCTTGAAAAAATAGGACCTGCCTTTGAAAACGCGCCTATATTTCCCGAAAGGGTAAATACCGAATTTATACGCGTTATAAGCGGCACAGAGCTTGAAATGCGGGTGTGGGAGCGCGGCAGCGGGGAAACCTTTGCCTGTGGCACGGGCGCCTGCGCGGCGGTAGTCGCGGCGGTGCTGAACGGGCACTGTAAGCGCGGTGAAGAAATAACCGTAAGGCTTAAATGCGGGGATTTAATGATAACATATGCCGAAAATTTTCATATATATATGAGGGGAGCGGCTGAAAAAGTGTATGACGGGGTGTATGAATTATGAGTCTTAATATAAAGGTAAACGAAAATTATTTTAATGTGAAAAAGAGCTATCTTTTTTCGGAAATTGCAAAAAGGGTAAAGGAGTATTCCGCCGAAAACCCCGATAAAAAAATTATAAGGCTGGGCATAGGCGATGTTACCCTGCCGCTGCCCGAGGTGGCTGTTAAAGCACTTAAAAGCGCAGCGGACGAAATGGGCAGCGCCGCTACCTTCAGGGGCTATGCGCCCGAATACGGCTATGACTTTTTAAGGGAAAAAATAGCGGATTATTATAAGCACTTTTCGGTAAACAGAAATTCCGAGGAGATATATGTATCTGACGGTGCTAAGAGCGACGTAGGTAATATAGTTGATATTTTGGGCGATAATGAAATACTTATACCCGACCCCGTGTACCCCGTGTATCTTGACAGTAATATTATGAGCGGGCATAAAATAAGCTTTTTAAAGGGCACGCGCGAAAACGGCTTTTTGCCGCTGCCGGGCAGCACCGAGAAAAAGCCATATGTTATTTATCTTTGCTCGCCCAATAACCCGACCGGTGCGGTTTACAGCCGCGAGCAGCTTAAAATTTGGGTTGATTTTGCAAACGAGACAGGCTCGCTTATAATATTCGATTCGGCGTATGAGGCATTTATAAGCGGTGATTACCCGCACTCCATATATGAAATTGAGGGAGCGGACAGCTGTGCCGTTGAAATTTGCAGCTTTTCAAAAACCGCTGGCTTTACCGGCACGCGCTGTGCCTGGAGCGTATTTCCCGATGAGCTGACAGTGGGTGATACTAAGCTTTCGGCGCTTTGGGCAAGGCGGCAGGCTACTAAATTCAACGGTGTGCCGTATATTGTGCAGCGCGCCGCCGAGGCGGTTTTAACCGACGAGGGAATAAAGGAATGTAAAGCCCTTGTGGAGTATTATATGGAAAACGCCCGTATAATAGGCGGGGCGCTTAAAAACAGTGGAATTGAATTTGTAGGCGGGGAAAATTCCCCATATTTATGGCTTAAATGCCCGGGCAACGCAGGCTCCTGGGAGTTTTTTGATTATCTGCTTAAAAACGCGCAGCTTGTGGGAACACCCGGCGCGGGCTTCGGCGAGGCGGGCGAGGGCTATTTCCGCCTGACCTCCTTCGGCAACCGGGAAAATACCCTTGAAGCGGCCAAGCGTTTGGAGGCGCTTTTTCGGAGGGGTTAATATTGCTTTATGACAATATGGCAGTAAACGCGGCGGGTCATCTTATATTTGCGGGGCTTGATACCGTAAGCCTTGCGGAAAGGTACGGCACGCCGCTGTATCTTACGGACGAGGGAAAAATAAGGGAAAATCTGCATGTTTTTAAAAACGCAATTGCAAATTATTTTCCCTGCGGCTCTGCGGTGTATTACGCAGGAAAGGCGTTTTGCTGCCGCGCAATGTATAGAATTTTAAAGGACGAAGAAGTGGGAGCGGACGTTGTATCGGCGGGTGAAATTTACACCGCCGCAACGTCCGGTTTTTCTATGGAGCGCTGCATTTTTCACGGCAATAACAAGACCGACAGCGATATAAAATATGCGCTTGACAGCGGAATAGGCTACTTTGCCGCAGATAATGAAGACGAGCTTTTCTGCCTTGACAAAATGGTGGGGGAGCGGGGCAGGGTTCAGAAAATACTCCTGCGAATAACCCCCGGCATAGACCCGCACACCCACAAGAAAATAACTACCGGGACATATAATTCAAAATTCGGCTTTTATTATGAGGGCGGGCAGGCGCTGAAAGCCGCCGAGACAGCCCTTTCCCTTAAAAATATAAGCCTATGCGGCTTTCATTGCCACATAGGCTCGCAAATATTCGCTGCTGCGCCGTTTGTTGCGGCGGTGGAAAAAATGCTGGCATTTATAAAAGAAGTAAAGGAAAAAACAGGCTACACCGCCGAAATACTCGACATAGGCGGCGGTTTCGGGGTGAAATATACCGATGGCGATATGCAGCCCGATATTGACGCTATGCTTAAAAATATTGCGGCAGTAATAAAAATCCGCAGCGAGGAAATGAAAATTGCCGCCCCGAAAATATTTATTGAGCCGGGC
>URPQ01000105.1 GCA_900549755.1 uncultured Oscillospiraceae bacterium | reverse complement strand
TTTTGCTTTCTTGCAAGCTCGTTTATTCGGGCAATCTGCTCTTTTGTCATAAATCCACCACTTTTTTAATGCGGAATTCGTAATGCGTAATGCGGAATTATTTATATTTGATTTGCAGCCGGGCAATAAAAAGAAAAGCCCGTTGCAGCAGGTAACGTTTCTTTAATTCCGAATTACGAATTCAACATTCCGAATTATATTCAGATTTCGTTTCTCCCCTCAAGCGCACGGGCAAGGGTATATTCGTCGGCATATTCAAGGTCGCCGCCCACGGGTATGCCGTAGGCAAGGCGGGTCACTTTAATGCCGAGCGGCTTTATTAGGCGGGATAAATAGCTGGCGGTCGCCTCCCCCTCAACCGTGGGGTTGGTAGCCATTATTATTTCGGTCACGCCGCTGTCAGAAAGGCGCGCCATAAGCTCCTTTATTCGCAGCTGCTCGGGTCCTATGCCGTCAAGCGGGGAAATTACCCCGTGCAGAACGTGGTAGGTGCCGTTATATTCCCGCGTGCGTTCAAACGCCATTACGTCCTTTGGCTCGGCAACAACGCATATCACGCTGTGGTCGCGCTCGGTATCGGCGCAAATGGCGCAGGTGTCCATATCCGTAAGCGCCTGACAAACCTTGCAGAAATGTATTTTCCGCCGCGCGTTAACAAGCGCCTCGGCAAATTTTTCGGCGCGCTCGGGCGGCTGCTCCAAAATGCTGTAAGCCAGGCGCTGCGCGGTTTTTCTGCCAATGCCCGGCAGCCGCTCAAACTGGGCTATAAGCTCGGTAAGCGGCACAATACTGTTTTTAGCCATTATCAGAAAAGCCCCGGCATATTAAGCCCGCCGGTAATAGCGCCCATTTCGTCCTCGGCGGTCTTTTCCGCGTTTGATACAGCCTCGTTCACCGCAACGGTTATAAGGTCCTCAAGCATCTCGGTATCCTCAGGGTCAACCGCATCGGGGTTGATTTTAAGGGCTTTTATGTGGTGCTTGCCGTCAACCGTTACTTCAATCATACCGCCGCCCGAGGTTGCGGTATATTCGCGCTGCTCAAGGTCAGCCTGTAATTCTGCCATATCAGCCTGCATTTTCTGCGCCTGTTTTAACATCTGATTCATATTGCCGGCACCGCCGGAGTTGGGTAAACGTACTTTCATTTTTTTATATCTCCTTAATTTATTTCAAAATTTTTAAGCTTGCCAGCAAGCTCCGCAAGCGGGTCTTTTTCGTCCGTCTGCGCTTTCGGCGCGGTGTAAGGCCCTAATTTATAAGCCTTGCCGAGCACATTGAGCGCAGCTTTTCTTATAGCGTCGCGGTACATCGGGTTATTTACCATTGAGCGGAAGTTTTCATTCGGCGCGTCAATTAAAAGAAACGGTCCCCTTGTGAACGCTCTTGATTCATTAAGCACGCCTGCTATAAGCGGGCATGAGGTTTTAAGTATTCGCCTTATTTCATCCCATTCGCCGTTTTCTACCTGCTCTGTATCGCCCGAACTTGCTGCCTGCACAGCGGGTTCATCGGGCGGAGCCTCGGGCAGCGGAATATCCTGCTCAGTCTCCGGCGTCACAGCGGGCGCGGGGCTTTCTGCGCGCGGGCGGGGAGCTATTTTTGCCGCCCCTGTTTCCAGCGCGTTTATTCTTCTTTCAAGCGAGGATAAATCGTTTGAAAGCGAGGGGGTGCAAAGCCGTATCAGCGCCATTTCCATTTCGCAGCGGCGGTTGCCGCCTTGCATACCCGCGGCGGACGCCTGCAAAATGGAAAGCGCGTGCATAATATCCTTTATATCAAAGGCGGCTGCCTGCTCTGTTAGGGCTTTCAGCCGTGTTTCTGAGCAGACAATGGGTTTATTATCGCTTTTTACGGTTTTAATTATCATAAGGTCGCGGAAATGCGAGGTAAGCTCGGATAAAAGCCGCTGCATATCAACAGAGGTGTTGTATAGCTTATCCGTCAGTAAGAGCGCGCCCTCGGCGTCGCGGCGGTTTATACAGTCGGCTAATTGCAAAAGGTAATCGCCGCCTGCCATTCCGCAAACGCTTTCAACCGTTTCTTCATCTATATTTTTACTGCCCGAGGCGCACAGGTCTAAAATGGAAAGCGCGTCGCGCATACCGCCGTCAGCCGCGGCGGCTATTAAAGAGGCGGCGCCGTCTGTTACGGTCAATCCCTCTTTTCCTGCTATATACTGTATTCTTTCGCAAATACGCTCGGGGTCTATTCTTCTGAAATCAAACCGCTGGCAGCGGGAAAGTATAGTTGCTGGCAGTTTATGAACCTCGGTTGTGGCAAGAATAAAAATAACGTGCTCTGGCGGTTCTTCAAGGGTTTTAAGCAGCGCGTTAAAGGCGCTTATGGTGAGCATATGCACCTCATCTATAATATAAACGCGGTATTTTGAAGAAGCGGGTGCAAAGTTTACCTGGTCGCGCAGCTCGCGTATGCTGTCAACACTGTTGTTTGAAGCCGCGTCTATTTCCACAATATCGGTATTTTCCCCGTTTGCAACCGATAGGCAGCTTTCACACTCAAGGCAGGGGTCGCCGTTTTTGGGGTTCAGGCAATTTACCGCCTTTGCCAATATTTTTGCGGTTGAGGTTTTACCCGTGCCGCGTGTGCCCGTAAACAGATACGCATGGGGAACCTTACCGGCAGAAAGCTCGTTTTTAAGCGTTTCGGTAATATGCTCCTGCCCCACAACGTCCGAAAAGGTCTGCGGGCGGTATTTCCGATAAAGCGCCTGATAAGACATACGCATCCTCCTTAATAAAATGATATCAACTGTTTTTAATTCCGAATTCCGAATTGATTGACAAAAAAAGCCTTACTCACCCGGGTGTACGAACGAACCGATTTACTGCGGCGCACGGGGAATACCGCTTAATGCTGCTCGGTTCCCCGCCTGACATGGTTCGCAGCGCCCCGTCGCACAGGACCCGCCCGTTCGCACACCCGAGTGAACAAGGTCTATGCTATGTATTTTAACACATATTTTATTTTTTTACAATACCTAAGATAGAAAATGTTGAAAAAAATTCATAAAGCTGATATAATTAGCGTGTATAATAAATGTAAAAAGG
This sequence comes from uncultured Oscillospiraceae bacterium, assembly GCA_900549755.1. GTDB lineage: Bacteria > Bacillota > Clostridia > Oscillospirales > Acutalibacteraceae > UBA737. Next base: position 879 of record URPQ01000105.1, on the reverse strand, counting down.
TTAAAAGGGTGTGAAATTTATGACCGGTATAACCGTAAAAGAGCTTTTATCGGCAGAGGGTACCTTGGCGGAAAAGCTGCTTTGCAGCGTGACTTATCCGTTTGAGGCGCTGAAAAAAATAGGCGATTATATAAAGGAAATAGGTCCTGCGCTTGATAAGGAAATATATGAGGAGCGCGGCGAAAGCATTTGGATTGCAAGGTCGGCAAAAATAGCGCCGAGCGCAAGTATTACGGGTCCCTGCATTATAGGCGAGAGAACCGAGGTGCGCCACTGCGCCTTTATAAGGGGCAACGCGCTTGTTGGCAACGATTGCGTGGTGGGCAATTCAACCGAGCTTAAAAACGTGGTGCTTATAGGCACGGTGCAGGTACCGCACTATAATTATGTGGGCGATTCCATTCTCGGCTTTCACTCGCATATGGGCGCGGGCTCCATTACCTCCAATGTTAAGTCGGATAAAAGCCTTGTAGTGCTTAAAAAGGGCGAAGAAAGGCTTGAAACGGGGCTTAAAAAGTTCGGCGCAATACTCGGCGATTATGTTGAGGTGGGCTGCGGCACGGTGCTGAACCCGGGAACGATAGTCGGTAAAAATACAAATATTTATCCGCTCTCATCTGTGCGCGGCGTTATAGAGCCGAACAGCATTTATAAAAAAAGCGGGGAAACGGTAAAAAAGCGTTATGAGTGTTGAGCTATGGGATGTGCTTGATGAAAACGGCGTTCCCACAGGCAAAACCGCGCTTCGCGGGCACTCCGTTTTAGCACCGGGCGAGTACCACTTAGTGGTGCATATATGGGTAGTATCAAAGAGCGGTTTATTTTTAATTCAGCGCCGAGCGGACGATAAAAAGCTTATGCCCGGCGAATGGGCGGCAA
>URPQ01000104.1 GCA_900549755.1 uncultured Oscillospiraceae bacterium | reverse complement strand
AGAAAGGAAAATATTATGCTCAAAAGAAAACCGAAAGTATTAACGCCGGAGCAGGCAGAGGAAATCCGCACCAAGGATTTCTTCGATATGATTCTGCCCGGCACAGTTAAATTTTTATCCGACCATTATATCGTCGGCGACAGCTACCGCTGCGTGTGGGCGATTCGCGAGTATCCTCCGTCTACCGAGGAACAGGCAATCCTCTCGCAGCTTGCCGACCGCAACGGTGTGACCTTGCGCATTTACCATAGACTTGTGGAATTTATGGAACAGCGTAAAATTATTCAAAATGCCACTCGACGCAACAGGCTTAAAAGCGGCGGCAATGATGTAAGCGAAACCATTGAAGCCGAGGGCAATTTGCAGGATGTTATTGAACTTCTCGCCAATCTCCGCAAGAACAAAGAACCGCTGCTACACTGCTCGGTGTTCATTGAACTGAAAGCCAAGAGCCTGGAAAAGCTCAAGGAATTGCAGAGTGACATCGCTATGGAACTGACTCGCTCCAAGATCTCCGTTGACAGGCTGACCTTACGGCAGAAAGAGGGTTTTCTTTCTGTTCTGCCCGTGGGCGCAAACCAGTTCGGGGCGCAGTACGAACGGGTGCTGCCTGCTTCTTCGGTCGCCAATATGTACCCGTTTAATTTCAGCGGAAAGACAGACCCACGCGGCTTATATATCGGGAAAGATAAATACGGCTCTAACATTCTCGTAGACTTCGACCGCAGAGCCGAGGACAAGACTACAAGCAATATCCTCATTCTCGGCAACAGCGGTCAGGGCAAGAGTTATCTTTTGAAACTCATTCTCACCAATATCCGTGAATCGGGCAAGCGTATAATCTGTCTCGATCCCGAAACGGAGTATGAGGATCTATGCAAAGCGCTCGACGGCTGCTATATAGATTTTATGTCGGGCGAATACATCATAAACCCATTAGAACCTAAAGTTTGGAATGATACTTCGGACGCGGGGAACGGGTTTAGTGAAGAAACAGACTCGGTGCGCGAATCGGGAGCAGGCACCGCCTGCCCGGAAGCGTTCAAAAAGGTTACAAGGCTCTCGCAGCACATTGCCTTTTTGAAGGACTTCTTCCGCAGCTACAAGGATTTTACCGACGCACAGATCGACACCATAGAAATCCTGCTCTCCAAGCTGTATGCGCGATTCGGTATTACCGACACAACGGATTACAGCATAAAAAAGCCCTCGGACTTTCCGATTATGCAGGATTTTTACGAGCTCTGCGAAGAAGAATTTATGACTTATGACAAACAGAGAAAATATCTCTATACAGAGGAAACGCTCCAAGAGGTCTGCCTCGGTATTCATTCTATGTGTGTCGGTTCTGAAAGCAAATACTTCAACGGACACACCAACATCACAGACTCTAACTTTCTTGTATTTGGCGTGAAAGGGCTTATGGATACCAACCGCCGACTCAAAGACTGTATGCTGTTCAACATTTTGTCCTTTATGAGCAACGAATTGCTCGGCAAAGGCAGTACGGCGGCATCGGTGGATGAGCTGTACTTGTTTTTATCCAACATGACTACAATCGAATATCTGCGCAACTGTATGAAGCGTGTGCGCAAGAAAGACTCCTCGGTGATTCTGGCAAGTCAGAATATCGAGGATTTTTTGATTCCGTCCATTCGTGAGTTTACAAAGCCGCTGTTTTCCATTCCTACGCATCAGTTTCTGTTCAATGCCGGACAAATCAATCCGAAGGAGTATATGGACGCCTTGCAGGTCGAGCTGAGCGAATTCGAGCTCATCAAGTATCCCGAAAGGGGTACTTGCCTCTATCGCTGCGGCAACGAAAGGTATCTTTTGCAGGTCATTGCGCCGGATTATAAGGCAGCTATCTTCGGAAAGGCAGGCGGGCGGTGAGCCACCGCAGGCAAACGCATAATAAAGCTACAGTAAAGCGCAGGCATTACACTTGCGCTTATATTTTTTGCGAAAAGGAAGTGATTGCTTATGAGTGCAACGGTTGCGGCGGCACTTAAAAGAGTAGCCGTTGCAGTATTTACCGATAAAAAATCCCGAAAAACGGTGATAGGGCTGATACTCGGCGTTATAGTTATAATCGCAATGCCGATTGCGGTATTTATTTCGGCTTTAAATATGAGCGCGGATATGGATCCCGAAGACCTTAACCGCTTTGTCTCCGAGGAACTGACGGACGTGGAAAAGGCTGAATTGCAGACGGTTGAGGATACGATGAAAGCTATTGAAACCGCTATGACCGAAAGGGGCTTTACGGCAGAGAAAACAAAGGAAGCGCAGGCGTTATATATTTTCTTTCTTTATGAACAATCAAGGGTTGAAAGCTTTGCCGAAAAGCTGTCCGCCTGCTTTGCGGAGAATCAGACCGACGAGCAGCTTATTGCCGCTGTAAACTCCGCATTCGGCACGGAGCTTAAAGCAGAGGATTACGGTAAAATTTTAACCTTGATTAAAAGCCGTGAGTAACAGCAGTAGACTGTTTTATGATTTTATAGTATAATAGTTTTAATAATTCGTCAGGGGGATAAGCAGTTGAACCGTTTGGAATTAAAAAAGTACATAGCGGAAACTTACGGTATAGAGCCGGATTGTCCGTGGATCAAAAATCCGAATTTCGAGGTGTACCGCCACAGCAACAATAAGAAATGGTTTGCGCTGATTATGGATATACCGCGAAACAGAATCGGGTTACGCGGAACGGATATTATAGATGTGGTGAACCTAAAGTGCGATCCGTTATTATTAGGCTCGGTGCGCGCGGAATCCGGAATTTTTCCCGCATATCATATGAACAAGGAAAATTGGGTTACGGCAGCGTTAGACGGCACCGCGTCGGACGAAGTAATTAAAATGCTGCTTGATGTAAGCTATGAATTAACCGTCGCTAAAATAAAGCATAAATAAAAGCGAGGTGAGCCGGAATGGATTACAATTTATTGCTGCAATTAAATGATCGGGCAAATAAAGTAAAGACCGACCTTCCGCCGGAGGTGGCGGCAAGCTTTAATGACAGCTTTAATATCGAATATGCGCATAACTCAACCGCAATAGAGGGCAACACTTTGACCCTTATACAAACAAAGGCTGTTATTGAGGACGGGTTGTCTGTGGGCAGGAAAATGCTCCGTGAAATATACGAGGTTGTAAACCACGCAAAGGCATTCGCTTATGTGCAAAAATGCGTTGCAGATAAAAAGCCCCTTGACGAAAATACGGTGAAAGATATTCACACTCTGCTTATGCATGACATTATCATAGGCGGAGTATACCGCAATGTAGAAGTCCGCATCCCGGACGCAGGTCATAAACCGCCGGCACCAAGTGAAATGTACCGTCAGGTTAAAAACTTTTTTTCAGACCTTGCATATAAATATGAAAATAACGCCATAGAGTTGGCGGCGTGGACGCACGCGGAATTTGTGCGGATACATCCGTTCACGGACGGCAACGGAAGAACCTCGCGGATGATTATGAACTATCAGCTTATGCTGAACGGCTTTCTTCCGGTGTCTGTTGCAAAGGAAAACCGCCTTGAATATTTCGATGCGCTTGAAGCATATGCCGTAAACGGTAATCTCGAACCTTTTTCGGAGATGATAGCAGAGCTTGAAAAGCAAAGACTTGAAGAATATGCGTCGGCAGCCGAAGAACAGGTACAGGAAAATTGAATAACAAATACATAGCCGCTTGGTTTTCTTTTGAGAATCAAGCAGCTTTCTTATTTTCGGAGGTGATGAAAAATATGATTGTAAAGAAAGAATTTTGCAGATAAGGGTACTGTTTATGGCATTAACTCTGTTCTGTGTTTTTCTTTAACACCGCCCTTACACGGATCGTCAACAGTATCAAAATAATATAAAACAATATCAGGTAAAACGGGAAAATGACCATACCGAATGTCTGACCGAGCAATCCGCAAAGCGTAGGAGCAAGCATGATTCCGATATATGCCGATGCCATTTGAATTCCGATGACAGACTGTGAAATCTCACTGCCGAAGTTTTCGGGCGTAAGGTAGTT
>URPQ01000103.1 GCA_900549755.1 uncultured Oscillospiraceae bacterium | reverse complement strand
GCCCGAGTTTGCCGAAAATTTTAATATACAGCAGTTTGATATAATTTACATATCATTTGTGCTTATGCATTTGCGCGACCCCGAGGCGCTGCTCGTAAGACTTAAAAGCCTTTTAAAACCCGATGGCATGCTTATTGTGACAGAGGGAAACGACGGAATATCGGATATATCCCCCTGCGGCGCAAAGCTGTTACGCGGCGCTTTGGAAATTCTTAAAAAAGATAAATATGCGGGAAACCGCGAAACGGGTAAAACACTGCCCGACATTTTAAGCAAATGCGGATATTCGGATACCGAAACACTTTGCGAATATATATCGGCGAAAGCCGACGAAACAGAGAAAAAAGAAGATATATTTACAACATTTTTTTCATATCTTCCCGATGATGTTGAGCTTTTACTTGAGGAAGATCCCGAAAACGCCGAATATATAGCTTTTTCCGATTGGCTGCGGGAAAATTACGAAAGTCTGCACCGCGTTATTACCGATAATAAAACCGAAATTAAAATGGGATTGAAAATTGCAGCCTGTAAAAGAAAGCCGTGAGTATAAATGGAAAACAGAATAGCTGCGGAAAACGGAGCGGTATTTTATTTAAGCCTGCTGCGGCTCAATGAAATAAGCACGGCAAAGGCGCTTTGCGATATATGCGTGGGTAAAAATTTATATTCCGAAAAGGACCTTGGCAATACTGTTGAAGATAAAAAGCAGTTTTTTTGGCTTTTAAAAACCGAGGACGGGGAAACAGCGGGATATATTTATTATAAATTGACTGATACTAAAAGCCTTGCAAAATATGCAAAGCTGGATGAAAAAATTCTGCTCGGAGTAAGCGACAGCGGCGAGAAAATAGGTCAGATACAGTCAGTAGGAATAAAAGAAAAATTCAGAGGACTCGGCATTGCGGCGCGGCTTATAGAATTTGCCGCAGACCGCCTGCAAAAAGTAGATGTAAGCGCGGTGTTTACGGTCTGCTGGAAAGCGGAAAACGGCGCGTTTTTAGCACCTGCGCTAAAAAGCTGCGGCTTTAGCTTTTTAGCGTCCGCCGAAAATGTGTGGTACGATGAAAAGCAGCTTATTTGCCCCATATGCGGCGGGCGCTGCCGCTGCGGTGCGGAAATATACTTTAAAAAACAGGAAAGGAACTAAGGGTATGAAAATAAGGCTTTTACCTAAATTTATTATTTCGCTTGGCGTAATAGGTCTTGTTATGACGGTTGCGGTATCGCTTTTCAGCTACGCCACCTCAAAATCATACCTTGAAAATATGTATGCCGAGCGGGTTATGACCAACAGCAATGCCATTGCCGCAATGCTGCCCGCCGAGGATGTTAAAGCAATTATAGCAAGCGGCGGCGATAAGACCGACGCCTACAAGAAAACAGCCGCGCTTTTCAATAAGCTTAAAAAGGACGGAAACGTAACCTTTCTTTCGCTAGTTGTGCCCGATGAGGACAGCGTTCATTTTTACATTGATGCAATGGTGGAGGAAATGGGGGACAGCCCCGAAAATCAGTTGGCATACGGCAGCGATGTGCCGTATACCGAGGCGGCTAACCCTGATGACCCGCGGGATATGGAAAAATACATAACAATATGGCAAATGTACTCGCAAAACAAGGGGCTTGAAAAGCCGATTGTAACCGATAACAGCTACGGCTATAACTACACGGGAATATCTGTTATAACCGATGAAAACGGCAAAGCGATTGCCGAAATACAGTATATACTTGATATGAGCAAGGTGCGGGCGCACCTTAACTCTTTCCTAATAAATATGCTTTTAATAGCCTTTGCGGTTATTGGGCTTACCATTTTAGCCTATATATTCTTTGTGGGCAGGGTGGTTACAAAGCCGATAGGCAAGCTTGCCGCATTTACAAAGAATATTACCGAGACGGGCGTATTTGAAAATCAGCGTATTTCACTTAAAACAGGCGACGAAATAGAGCAATTAGGCAAATCCTTTAACTATATGCTTGAAAAGCTTGAGAGCTACATTGCAAACCTTTCAAGGGTTACTGCCGAAAAGGAAAGAATAGGTGCGGAGCTTGATATTGCGAAAAACATTCAGGCTTCAATGCTGCCCTGCATTTTCCCTGCGTTCCCCGAAAGGCGCGAATTTGATATTTACGCCACAATGGACCCCGCAAAGGAGGTCGGCGGCGATTTCTACGATTTCTTTATGGTGGACGAACGACATTTGGCAATTGTAATGGCTGATGTTTCTGGCAAGGGCGTTCCCGCGGCGCTGTTTATGGTTATAGGCAAGACACTTATTAACGACCACACCGTTCCCGGAAAAGATTTGGGCGAGGTTTTCGCCGAAGTAAACAATATGCTTTGCGAATCAAACAGCGAGGGCCTTTTTATAACTGCGTTTGAGGGTGTGCTTGACCTTGCTACGGGCGAATTTAACTTCGTAAACGCGGGGCACGAAATGCCGTTTATTTTAAAGGCAGGCGGCGAATTTGAATCCTACAAAATACGCCCGGGCTTTGTGCTTGCAGGTATGGAAAATATGAAATACCGCGCGGGCAGCATTACGCTTGGCGCGGGCGATAAAATTTTCCAGTACACCGACGGCGTGACCGAGGCTACAAACTCCGAAAACAAGCTTTACGGTATGGATAGGCTTAAAGCCGCGCTTAACAGCGTTAAAAATGCTGCTCCTGCCGAAATTTTGGGCGCAGTTAAAGCCGATATTGACAAATTTGTATCGGGCGCGCCGCAGTTTGACGATATAACAATGCTCTGCCTTGAATACAAGGCAAAAATGGGGGAGGGGTGTGTTATAACCGTGCCTGCCGCAGCAGAAAGCATTGATAAAATTACCGAGTTTATAAATGCCGAGCTTGAAAAGCTTGATTGCCCTAAAAAAACTCAAAAGCAGATAGATATAGCGGCGGATGAAATTTTTTCAAACATAGCGCACTACGCTTATGAAAGTAAAGATGGCAGCGCAGAAATAAGGCTTGAAAAGAGCGATAACCCGAAGGCTGTCACACTCACCTTTACCGACAGCGGAATACCCTACAATCCGCTTGAGAAGCCCGACCCCGACGTAACCCTTTCGGCTGATGAACGCGAAATAGGCGGGCTTGGAATTTATATTGTTAAAAAGACAATGGACGAAGTGAAATATGAGCGGAAAGACGGTAAAAACATACTGTCCGTAACAAAATACCTGTAAGGAGAGCGAAAAATGAGCGATTTGTTCAGAAAGAAAAGTATTGAAAGGGTTACCTCGCCCGAGCAGCTTAACGATTACATAAGAGTATCAAACCCCGGCGTATGGACGGTGCTGGCGGCGGTTGTGATTTTGCTTGCAGGCGCGTGCGTTTGGGGCGTGTTCGGGCGGCTTGATTCGGCGGTTCAAACCGCGGGCACAGCCGAAAACGGCGAAATTGTATGTTATGTTAAGGCGGCGGATATATCTTCTCTTACCGATAAATCGTTTATTTCGGTAAATGAGGAGGAATACCCCGTAACCGATATTGCGGCAACTCCCATACGGCTGGATAAGAAAAAGGACGGCAGTATTTTAAGCCTTGCGGGAATAGACGCGACCGACGCGGTGTATGAGGTTCGGGCAAACGCGGCGGGACTGCCTGACGGCGCATATAAGGTGACGGTAATTAAAGAGCGGGTAGCGCCTATCTCTTTTATTCTTAACTGAGGACGCTTATATGGAAAAGATAAAAGAAACTAAAAAGCTTAAAAAGCCCGTAACGCACGGTGCTGCTGACGTGCCCGTAATAATGCAGATGGAGGCGCTTGAATGTGGCGCGGCAAGCCTTGCAATGGTGCTTGCCTACTATGGCAAATGGCTGCCGCTTGAGCAGGTACGCTTTGACTGCGGCGTATCGCGTGACGGTTCTAACGCGCGCAATATTTTAAAAGCCGCCCGCAGCTATGGGCTTGCCGCTAAGGGCTACAGGTATGAGCCGAACGATTTAAGGCGCGACGGAAAATTTCCCTGCATAATTCACTGGAATTTCAACCATTTTGTGGTATTGGACGGCTTTCGCGGCAACAAGGCGATTTTAAACGACCCCGCAAAGGGAAAATACGCCGTGTCTTTGAAAACCTTTGACGATTCGTTCACGGGCATTTGCCTTTTGTTTGAGCCGACCGAAGATTTCACGCCGGG
>URPQ01000102.1 GCA_900549755.1 uncultured Oscillospiraceae bacterium | reverse complement strand
TAAGTATTAAAGTAAAAGCATGCCTGTCTATTTCTTTTATGTACTGTTTTAAAAGCTTTGCCTGATTGCGCTTTAAAACCGTAACGATCATCGTCTTGCTATCGTCCGTAAACGAACCCTTGCAATCTGAAATTGTTGCGCCTCTGTTTAGAACAGTGTTTATAAACTCACATACTTCTTTGTTTTTACTTGTCACTATAATAAAGCACTTACTTAAATTGATACTGTCAATCACCGCGTCCACAACAAACGCTTTGAGTAAAAGCCCTAAAAGTGAAAATAATCCGGTTTCAATGTTAAAAACAAATATGCTTGCGCCTGCTAAAACAAAATCCGCACATAACAAAGCCTTACCGATATTTAAATTCGTATATTTTTTTAAAATCATTGCAATTATATCAGTGCCGCCTGAGCTTGCATATTCATTGAATATCATTGCGCTGCCCACTGCCGTTAATCCGATTGCAAAAATCAGTTCGAGCATTTTTTCGCTCGTTACAGTATGTGTCAGCGGTATGATTTTTTCAAACAGCAATGTAAACAGCGATAGGATCATACTGCAATAAATTGTTTTGAAAGCGAATTTTTTCCCGAATACTGCCACCCCTGCAAAAAGCAGAATAATATTTGTCACAAGCATATATTCACTTGGAGTAACCTGCGGCACTAACGAAGACAGTATTAAAGCCAAAGCGCTGACTCCGCCTGTTGAAAAAATAGATCCCTACTGACATTAGAATTGAACCTAACGTTATAAAAAAGTACGATTTTAGTGCTTTTCGGAATTTCACCGTTGATAAGCCCATTTTTAAATTGGCATCTCCCTAAGCTTACTTATCTTTCCTGCCGTGATTATTGCCTTGTCGGCTTCTTCACCGTGCAAAACCGAAAATACGGATATTAACCGGCTTAAATCTAAGCTTTGTGCAATCTTCGGTTTTTAAAGCATATGCGTTCTGTTGTTAAAATTCATTTTTTCATCTTATGAATTATTCTTGTTAAGTACCCCGAATATCTTTATCAACAGCATTATGTAATTTTTCCCTGAGAAGCTTTACCTTTTCATAGTTATAACCGTATCTTTTCTCAACCGTAACCGTAGCGTCCGATAAGATAATAACATAAACATTTGATTTTAAATCAATAAATACCGATTGACCGGTATGTCCGCAATGACCTATCGACCCTTTCGGAAACAACCGACCGGTTTGTGAATATTTACTGTCAACATAAAGAAAGCCGAGTCCTCTGGATTGAGACATTTTTTCCGTATGATTCATTATTGCCTGATCAAACGTTCCCCTTGATACCAAAGGTTCGCCGTGTTTTTGGAGCATCAGCATATATTTTGTAATATCGTCTATATTAGAAAACAGCCCCGCGTTTCCTGCGACGCCGCCTAAAAAGCGGCAGTTATAATCGTTAACCAGTCCTCTTTCCGCTTCCGACAGATTACTGTTTACCGCGTCCTTACAATTCAGACAATAGCCGCTTGATTCCATTCCGAGCGGAGCGGCAATCAAGCTGATAAAAAGGCGGTCAAGCCTGTCGCCGAATACCTTTTCTAAAATCTTTCCAAGCAGAATAAATCCCGGACAGCTATAATCAACCTTAGTCCCTACAGGAAAATCACACGGCAATGACAATATATAATTTTGAATATTATCATATGTGTTGCCTTTTTCGCAGAGCGAGCGATGCCCGTAGCCCATTGTATGCGTCAGTAAATGCTTTATTGTAAGTTCCGATTTATCATTCGGACACGGAAAAAACCGATTTACCTTATCGTCAAAATTTAATAGTTTTCTGTCTGCCGCAATTAGCGTAAGCATTGTAGTAACCATTATCTTTGTTACCGACGCCATATCAAAAAGCGTTTTTGAATCAATTGCGTAATCTACGGAATAAAAGCAATCATTCAGTATTTGTTCACCCTTGCCAACCCGTACCGCAATATGATCGGCCAGCCCGTCTTCATGCGCTTTAATAATGCATTCTTCAAGATTACTCATTTTTATCCTCTTTTCTGTGAAAGCATCCATTTCCACATTTCGTCGTCTGCAAACGCTCTTTCCCACGAGTTATGCGCCATATCGGGATATACGGTAAGCTCTGCTTTACCGCCGCTGTTGTTTACTGCCGCAACCATATGAACGCTTTCCTCCGGCAGGACGGTTGTATCAAGAGCACCGTGAAATGCCCGAATAGGAATGTTCTTAAGCCGTGCGGCATTCCAGTACATTCCGCCGCCGCAAACAGGAACAAGCGCCGCGAACATATCGGGCTTTGTCATTGCTAGCTGCCATGCGGCATACGCCCCCATACTTACCCCTGTAAGATATATTCTGCTTTTATCAACGCCGCTTTCGTTTGCCGTACTCTCGGCAAAATCTATAAGTGTTTCAAAAAGCTCGAACCACGTATCGCCGCAGCACTGAGGGGCAACCATTCTCGCCGGTATATTTCTGCCCTTTTCAAGCTCGCCTATCGGTCCCGCGTGCGACAGCTGCGAAAGCTCAGTTCCCCTGCTGCCCGCACCGTGCAGATAAATAATAAGCGGTAGGTTACCGTCGGTATTCGGGGAATAGCATAAATATTTAAGCCCTTTGCCGGTTTTTGCGGATATAAATTTTCTTTCGGAAAACAGATTCACTTTAATTAAACCCCCCGCTTATTTTTCAAGCACGATATATCCGCGCGGTTCAAGCTCTATAGTGCCGTCGGATATTTTTTTCGCACCGTTTGTGAAAAGAGCCCTACCGCCCGACTCCGTATTAAACCTGAAAGCTGCCTTTTCACAGCTTATATTCCCTATAAACACTATTTTTTTGCCGCCGTATTCCCTAGAAAATGAGAACACCTTTTCGGGCGCAGAATTATCAACCCATACCGTGCTTCCATAACAGAGTATATCGCTTTCAAGCTTTAAGGCATTAAGCCTTTTCATAATTTCCTGTCGGCGAATACTGTAATCAAGCTTTTCCAACCCTCTGCGGTCGGTCACCTCATATTTACCCATATGAAAACGGTTTGCAAACATACTGTGATTGGCGGAATCCGCAAGCTCGTTCCCGCAGTATACCATAGGTATGCCGTCAAGCAGATAATTGATAACCTCTATCTGCTCCATACCGTCGTGCCCCGCAACGGTTTCGGTGCGCGCCGGCCAATCGGTCGCTGTATCGTGATTATCAATATCCTGTATGAGTTTTGCGCCAACCGGAATTTCTTTTTCAAGCTTTTCTCTAAATTTTCTTAATTCCGCCGCCGATGCCTTGCCCGCAAACGCCCCGTAAAGCTTATCGTGCCACTCAAAGCAGTAAGAGGAATCAAAGCCCTTAAGCAAATAGTTCCAATTCACACCCTCATTTATTAAAACCGAATCAGGCTTTACCGCCTTCATTCTGCGCCGCGCTTCTACCCAAAAATCAAGAGGTACTCCGTCGCCTACATCACAGCGAAAGCCGTCAACATCCATTTCGCCTATGTAATATATCATATTGCACCAAAGATACTCGCGCAGTCCGTCCGAATTATAATCAAGATACGGAAAATTCCAATCGGTGCAAACGGTATTGCCGTCTGCATCCTGCCTTGCAAACTCGGGGTGCCTTTTAAGTATGGGAGCATTCGGGCCTATATGCAGGTAAACCAAATCAAGCAGCACCCGCATACCGAGCCTGTGCGCCTCTTCGATAAACTCGCGCAGATCGTCCTCGGTGCCGTATTCGCTGTCGATTTTAAAATAATTGTTCATACGGTACGGATTTTTTGGGTTATCGGTTTCCGATTTTTTCTGCCTCGCGCTCCAAAAGCTTCTGTCCTCTGAGTTGTCCTCCTCAAATACAGGGCAAAGATACATAATCCTAAAGCCCAGCTCCTTAAGCCGCGGCAGCTCATCGGTAACTGCTTTTATTGTCCCCTCACGAGAAAATGTTCTCGGGTTTATTTGGTAAACTGCCGAACGGCTGAGCCATTCCGGCGGACAAATTGCTTTATATTTCATAATAAATCAACTCCAAATTCTGTCGTTTGAAAATTCTTTATTCCATTCGTCGGTAGGCTCAAAGTAACCGGGTATTTGTGGGTTTATATGTTCCTTTATTACTTCTTCGTTCAGCTCGTCAAAGCCTATGCCGGGCTTTTCGGGAACTTTAATAAA
>URPQ01000101.1 GCA_900549755.1 uncultured Oscillospiraceae bacterium | reverse complement strand
GAACTTTATTTCGTTACTCCTTCATAAATAGAACGTCTAATTATAGTATTCCTCAGGTTTTGCATTTTGTCAAGGGGTAAAATGAAATTTTTATAAATTTGTTGAAAAGCCGAAAAACTAAATAATATGTAAAATTAAAGCGATGTAATTCCAAAAGGTTTTTGCATCGCTTTAATTTTATCTCATTGGCAAAAATATATGTTCGTGAATCCGTCAAAAAAATTTTTAACCCTGACAGCGGTTGTCAGGGTTAAGCTGTAAGCTATCTCCGTGAAAGGAGGTAGAGCAATATGGGAGCAGCCGAACGAAGACGGGGAATCATGCGCGTTCTTTGCCGCAGGCGGCATGAAACGGTAAAAAATTTAAGCTTTGAGTTCGGCGTTTCCGAAAGAACAATTTTGCGGGATATTGAGGCTTTAAGTATTACGGAGCCTATTTATACGCAGTGCGGGCGCTATGACGGCGGCGTATATGTGACGGAGGGCTACAAAATGGACCGTATGTATATGACCGACAGCGAGCTTACAGTCTTGAATAAGCTGCTGCGCACAGCACAGCAAGGGTCTGTTTGCAATTTATCTGCTGATGAAACGAAAATACTTGAAACACTTATTTCGCAGTATACAAAAATTTAAAAAGGAGATTATTTATGACAAAAAAGGAAAAAGAATTATTTAAAAGCCTTTGCAGCTTTAAAGAGAATACGTTCGACAAAAAACTGCTTTCGGCTGCAACGCCGAATGTTTTGGGGCATTTGTTTTTCAACCGTATGCAGGCTACGGCATACGGAACCTTAAAAAAGCACGGTTTGGCAGGTGCGGTAAACCGTGAATTTGCAAATTCGCTTAAAGCGGCATATGAGCGAAACATTGAAAAAAACCGCGATTTTTTCGCTTGCGTGCGGTATTTGGGGGAAATATTATCCGATTGCGGCGATAAATACGCAATGCTTAAAGGCGCCTATCTTTGCAGAGTGTACCCAGAAGGCTGCAGAACCTCAAACGATATTGACCTGCTTGTTAAGCCCGAGGATGTTACCGAAATAGGGAATAGGCTTTCATCCGCCGGGTTTAGGCAGGGAAATATACGAAACGGAGAATTTAAAGCCGCCTCAAGGCGGGAAATAATAGAATCTAAAATGACGCGCGGCGAGACTGTTCCTTACATTAAGGATGTGGGGCTTCCCGCTATGCGGTTTTTAGAGGTGGATATAAATTTTTCGCTTGATTATAAGCCGGGGGACACAGGGCTTGTATGCGAAATGATAAACAACGCGGTTACCGAAGAATTTGATGACCTTCGGGTAAGAACCCTGCGACGCGACGATTTTTTCATTCATTTGTGCAGCCATTTGTATAAGGAGGCTGCCACTCTGCCCTGGGTTGAAATGATGAGGGATATGACGGCGTATAAATACGCTGACATTTATCTTTTGCTATCTGACGCCGACAGGGAGCAAACCGAAAGGCTGTTTGAAAGGGCGAGAGAGCTGGGAATAGAAAAAATATGCGCCTTTGCGGTAATTGAGACTTCAAGGCTTTTCAAACTTGACAATTCCTATGCCGCAGCGGCAGCCGAGGAAATACTTAAAAACGACCCAGAATTTATTCATACCGTTATATCCCCCAAGGATAAGAAAAAATATATTTATACCGAAAAGGATATTGTAAAAAGATTTTTTGCCAAAAACAGAAAATCGCTTTTAAGGGAGGCGGGAAGCATTGAAAAAGCTTGATATGAAACCGAACGGCACAAAGGGCTTTCTGTTTACCTTTTGCGGGCTGGACGGCTGCGGAAAAACGACTATGCTCACGCGACTTAAATCCGATTTGGAAAAGGAGCACCGCGTTTTTCTTACAAAGCAGCCCACAAACGCCGTGCGTACATCGGATATATTCCGAACCTATATGGACTGCCCCGACCACGACGCTTATGATTACAGAAGTTTATCTCTTCTTGCCGCAAGCGACAGATTGCAGCACGGCAGCAGGGTGATAGAGCCGAGGCTCAATAAGGGCGATATTGTAATAAGCGACAGGTATTTTTATTCCTGCCTTGCCAATCTCAGAGCCAGGGGCTTTGAAAATGATGACTGGATTTATGAAATTGCAGGGGCGGTTATAAAACCCGACGCGGCGTTTTTCTTTGATGTGCCGGTGGAAACGGCGGTTAAAAGAGTGCGCAGCCGCGCTGCGGAAAAAAACAGGTATATAGATATGGATTTGCAGTACAGGCTTCGCACCGAATATATTTCCATATGCAAGGCTAACGGCGGCGTGCTTATTTCTACCGAAAATTCGGTGGAGGATTGCTATAACGCCGTAAAAAAAGAGGTAGAAAGGGTGATAAAAAATGAAACCGGAAAAAAAGATTAAAGGTATTTTATCCGAGCTGAGCGGTGAAAAAAGAATTAAAAACAGCGCGCGGCTACAGGAGGATCTGGCGCTTGACAGCCTTTCAATGGTAACGCTGCTTATTGAAATTGAGGAACAGTTCGGAATAGAGCTGGATGAAAAGGATATGAATCCGCTTGAGCTGACCGACGTTCAAAGCGTTATAGATATGGTAAAAAAATACGGAGGTGAGTAATATGAAAAAGAAAATAGAACTGCCGCTTACAGAGCCTATGTACAGTACATATCATCACCAGGGACCGGCAACCGCGATTGGCGTGGGTAATTCCGCAGGAAAAATATGGACACTTAATAATGCTGTGAATCTCTTTTGCAACAGAAAATTCCTAACGGGCTTCACAACACCCGAGCTCGGCGTGGAACGTTCTTCGTGGGCTGATATGCCGTGTATTGAAAAAGAGTTTATGCCTACACGGTTTGCCGGAGGCTATATAAATCCGATTATAAGAAATATGCTCGATAAAGGCTTTTACGTACATTTTACGGATGTGGACGATTATTATGTAAAAGGCAAAAGCTGGTATCATGAACGTCATTTTTTACATAACGGGCTTATTTGCGGATATGACCGGAATAATAAAACCTATTCTGTTTACGCATATGACAGCGAATGGCGGTATACAAAATTTCAAACGCCGCAAGGTGCTTTTGACGCGGGGAGAATTGCAGCTCAAAGAAAGGGGCGTTTCGGGACCTTCTGCGCAATTAAGATGACAAATGAAAGCGTACAGCTTTCACCGGAAGCGATATATGACAACCTTAACAGATATTTGGATTCGGATCTCGGTAAATATCCTTTTGACGGTGAAGGTGTTGTATACGGATCAGTGGTGCACACTTATATTTCCGAATACGTTATGAAGCTGTACCGCGGGGAAATACCGTATGAACGAATGGATCGCCGTGTTTTCCGCCTTATTTGGGAGCATAAAAAGGTTATGCTTGAAAGAATAATCAAGGTTGAGGAAGCACTGCATTTTGATAACACGCTCAGCGAAAAATACCGCCCGCTTGTTAAAGAGGCAGATACAATGCGAATGTTATATGCCTCTCATCATATGAAACGCCGTGATTCGGTGCTGCCGATTATTTCGGATAAGCTTTTAAGGCTTGAAAAAACCGAGCGGGAAATATTAACTGAGCTTACAGAAAAAATGAAAAAGGAGCTTGAAAAAAATGCTGTGGGAATTTCTGAAAAGTAAAATGCAAAAAAATCCGAATAAAAGGGTGTGCGAAAACAGTGCCGAAATCACATTTGAAGAGCTGATTGTTTTTGCCGAGAATTTTTCCGAAAGGCTTAAAGGAATAAAATGCTGCGCCGTTCTGTGCGAATCCGAAATGGCGGCGGGTATGGCTTTGCTTGCCTGCTTTGCGGCAGGTATTACGGCAGTGCCGCTCTCCCGCAGATACGGCGAGCTGCACTGCAATAAAATTTTGGATTTGGTAAGCCCCGACGCGGTAATTACCGATAAAAACGGTGAGCTGCAAATTATGCGCATTAAAAACGCGGCATATACCGAGCCGCAGGTTCATCCCGCGCTTATTATGTGCACCTCGGGTACTACGGGAACCCCTAAGGGGGCTATGCTTACAGAGAAAAACATAATTACCAATGTGTCGGATATAGCGGCTTATTTCGGAATATCGGTGGAGGATAGGATACTTATTGCGCGCCCGCTGTATCATTGCGCGGTGCTTACGGGCGAGTTTTTAACGGCCCTCATAAAGGGCGCGGAAATACGCTTTTATTCGGGCGGCTTTAACCCCATGGCGGTTTTAATGCTTTTGCGGCAGTACGGTATAACAGCCTTTTGCGGCACGCCGACGTTACTCAGTATGATGGCGCGCCTGAAAAAAGAAGACCTTACA
>URPQ01000100.1 GCA_900549755.1 uncultured Oscillospiraceae bacterium | reverse complement strand
TAATCGATGCTCTGATCGGTTATCTGCTCGCCCTTGTTTATCATAACAAGCAGCCCCTCAATGGTCCTTACGGCGCTCATAACGTCGGTAACGTCCCCGCGCACCCGTATCTGACTGCCGTGCGAGGTTATGCTCACCTTATATTTCTTTTCTATGCGTTTAATGTTCTCATCAAAATTACCGAACAGGTTTATAATCTGCTCAATACGTTCAATATCAACCGTCTGCTCGAACAAATACCGCGTCTCCTTATTCCTTTTTTATATTATTATACCACATTTTCTATGAATTTCCAGTATTAAATAACATAATATCCTGCACCGCAATGTTTTCTTCCGCCGAAACTACCGTTTTTAGCCTTAAACCGCCCTCAATTTCGTCAATTTCACGATTTTTTACCTCAAAATCGCCCGAAATTTCTAACTTCACCTTTTCCGAAAACAGCTTTTCCAGTTCCTTTTCAAGGGCATTTCGGTCGTAATTTTTCTCGGTTTCCTCTGTAAATTCAAAACGCTTTTCATAAATCGCAATCGGTATTTTTTTGCCGAAAAGCTTTAACGTCTTTACATTCGTTTGGGCGTTGTACATTCCCTTTTCGCTGCCTAAATAAAGCGGAATTTTAAGGGTGAAAAACGAAAGCACGCGTTTTGTTTTTTTCTTACCTGTTTTTATTTTTATTTTTTGCCTATAATTTGCCGTTACGGTAATTTCACGCTCGGTAGAGGCGGTAACGCCGCCTATTGAGTGGACAAACCGCGTTCCCTCGGCGCGTTCCTCGATTCCCGAAACCAGTATATCCCCCGCCGCAACCGTATCGCCCACCTTTACAATGCAGTTGCCAGCGGTTACATCGATCTTTTTTATAATACCGTCCGCCGCCGCTTTTAAATTGGTGGGTACGCTGTTGTCTTCTTCCTTTTTCTTTGCCTCGGTAACATCCACCGTTAAATAGCAGCCCTCAATATTAAAGGCGCACCAAGAAAGGCGGTTATCTTTAAGCAATAACTGCAGCTTTGCGCTTGCGGGCGATATATCGCCTTTGCGTATTCCCGCATATATTCCAAGCTCTTTGCACTCGGCAATAATATCCCTTTCGGGAACGGCGCTGCTGCCTGCAACCTCCACCGACCAAACAAAGCCCGACATAAAGGTTAAAAAGGCGAAAAATACGGCGGCGCCCACGGGAATACCGTACCTTTTTTTGTAGCGCTCGGTAAAAAAGGGCAAGCCGTATCGGTCAAGTATATGCACCCGCAGCCCGCTTTTTGCAAGCAAGCGCGGCAAGCGTTTAAAATCGCCTACGGCAATATAGCACCTTATAGCCTTGCCGCGCCTTTTGATATTCCACAGCGGTATTCCGTTTTTCGCGCATATATTAAGCAGCTTTTCCGTTATATCGCCCTTAATTTCTATTCGCAGAAAGCCGCGCCAAAATCTGTAAAAGAAAAGCATTTTAAAATCACCTATACACAAAATTCAAGCGACGACATATTTCCCTTTACGGTTATGGTAGTGTCCTCAAAGGTTACTATATCAAACTCCGTGCCGCACACGGTAAGCGCGCCCTTCGGCAGGCGCAGCTTTAGATATGTATCGGTGTATTCCATAACGCCCATACACCCCTCGACAATTATTTCATGGTTTCCGAAAAGCTCCAAATGCGGATTTTTAATCGCACCCGCCGATATTTCATCGCCGCAGCTGAAAATTTTCCATTTTTCCTTAGGCTTTTCGGATTTAAACTTGAATTTCTTGCTCAATTGGCACAACTCCCCCTAACATACTATGTTTTCGTAATTATAATAATTCTGAAAAGCATATATTGTATTAGAAAAGGTGGGAAAGAATTGAAGATAATATCGGTTTTAGCGGCGCTCACCTTTGCCGCCCTTATTATAATAAAGCCCGAACTCTGTGCCGCAGGCGCGGCTGAGGGAATTTTGCTGTGCGGCCGTGTGCTTATTCCCTCGCTTTTTCCTATGACGGTCTGCACGCTGTTTATAACAGGCAGCGGCGCGTTCTCGGGTCTTAAAAAGCTCTCCGCCGTTACGCAAAGGCTGTTTCATTTATCGTCGGGTGAATTTATAACGGTAGTTTTAAGTCTTATAGGCGGCTACCCCGTGGGCGCAAAGCTCTTAAACGAGGCGGTAAAGGAAAACCGCATACCGCCCGAAAAAGCGGGGCTTATGCTTTGCTACTGCGTAAATTCGGGACCCGCATTCGCCGTTTTAGCAGTGGGCGTGGGTATGTATTCGTCAAAAGCCGTGGGCTTTGCGCTGCTTGCCGCGCATTTATTGCCGTCCTTAATAATGTGTTTCTTGTTTTCCTTTTTAATAAAAAATGACGCTGTGAAAACCGCACCCATGCTGCAAACGGGCATTGCCGATAATTTTGTCTCGTCGGTATCTGGCGCCTCAGCCGCGCTTTTAAGTATATGCGCATGGGTGATATTATTCTCGGCAATAGGCGAATATATAAGCTCCTACGCCACACGCTTTCCGTGGCTTGAATATGCCGCTGCGCCGCTTGAAGTAACAAACGCGGTTGCAAACACCCGCTCACTGCCGCTCACAGCTTTTTTGCTCGGGTTTGCGGGAATCAGCATTTGGTGCCAGATTTTAAGCGTGGGCAAAAGCATTAAAATAAATTTTTCGCTGTTTTTGCTTGCCCGCATTTTCCACGGACTTTTATCGGTTTTGTTTTTACGTTTGATTTTAAAAATTTTTAAAATTACCGTTAAAACCGCAGCGACAATAAATTTTTCGCCGACCTACGGCAGCGCCGCGCTTTCGCTTTCTATGCTTATAATGGTTTTAATTTTTATAATATCGGTTTATACGAAAAAAAGTACTGGAAAATTGCTTGAAGATATAGTATAATAAATTCGGTGATTTTTATGGCTGATATATTTAATAAGGATTTGCCGCACGCGTGCAGCTATTGCGAGCACGGTCGCGAATCGCTTTTTTCGGGTGAAATACTTTGCTCAAAGCGCGGCGTTACCTCCCCGCGGGATTCCTGCCGCAAGTATAAGTACGACCCGTTAAAGCGCGTGCCGGAGCGTATAAAGATTTCGGATAATTATAACCCCGAGGATTTCTCACTTTAAAAAAGTTTTAAATTTCCAAAAGTTTTTGTTGACAATCCGCCGAGTTATGGTATAATAGTTTTTGCGCTATGGTGGATGTAGCTTAGTTGGTTAAAGCGCCAGTTTGTGGCACTGGAGACCGTGGGTTCGAATCCCATCTTCCACCCCATAAAAAAGGGCTTGCTTTTCTGCAAGTCCTTTGAGCGTGTCGAAAAAGTCGACACGCTCTTGGACGGGAATACCGCTCGCTCGAAAATCAAAGATTTTCGGACTGCACTCTATCCCCGCCAATACCACCCCAGTTCCCTTGAAAAACCGCTTATTCAGCGGTTTTTCGCTTATAATGTGTTTTTCCGCCGCGCATGTCAGCGGAAAAACGAAAGATGCGGCGTGAACGCCGCAAAAATAAAATTTTAGGTTTATCGACAGACTGAAAGGACTTGCTTTTCTGCAAGTCCTTTTTCAATGAAATTCGTCACCGACGAAAAACTCTTTTTACAACCAATTCACAACCCCCCGCTCATATAAATGAGCGGGGGTAACTTTTTATTTCTTCTTTTTTGCAAAGACTATTGACAAATTTAATACTTCGTGATATGATGTATAACGTTAAAGGAGGTATAGTATGGATATTCAGCTAAAGCGGGGTCTTTTGGATGTTTGTGTTTTGGCAGCTATCAAGAGCGAGGATTCATACGGCTATAAGATTATAAAGGATATGAAGCCGTATATTGAGCTTTCCGAGTCTACCCTGTATACTATTCTGAAACGGTTGGAAACAGCCGATATGCTGACCGTTCGCACTGCCGAGCACGGCGGCAGGCTTCGTAAGTATTACCACATCACCAATGAAGGCTTAAAGCGCATTGAAGAATTCAAGGTTGAGTGGAAAGAAATTTTAGCAATTTATCAATTCGTCACCAAGGAGGATGATAATAATGAATAAACAGGAATTTTTGGCACAGCTTCGTAAGGGTCTTACAGGACTGCCAAAGGATGATATTGAGGAACGCTTGACATTTTACGGCGAAATGATTGAAGACAGAATTGAGGAGGGTCTTTCAGAGGAGGAAGCGATTTCGGAGATAGGCTCTGTCGGCGAAATAGTTGCACAAACAATAGCCGATACTCCCCTTGCAAAAATCGCCAAAGAAAGAATAAGGACGAAAGGACGGCTTAAGGCTTGGGAAATTGTGCTGCTGGTGCTGGGCTCTCCGATATGGCTTTCTCTCGGAATTGCCGCAGCCGCAGTAATTCTTGCCCTTTATGTTTCTCTGTGGTCTGTAATCGTTTCGCTGTGGGCGGTTTTCGGCTCGCTGGCGGTTTGCGCTGTGGGCAGTGTGCCGATGTGCTTTTTTCTTG
>URPQ01000099.1 GCA_900549755.1 uncultured Oscillospiraceae bacterium | reverse complement strand
ATAAACGTAACTGTTAAGGGCAGCGAAAAGGTTGTGGACATTGCCCTTTCGAAGAAAGCGGATATTGCGGGCGACACGCTTGCCGACGTGATAAACGTCGCCGAACCCGCAGGCTACACCAAGGAATGGGATATTAACGGCGAAAAGGTAACAATAGGCGTAGAAAAGGTATAAACCGAAAGGAGTACCCCATAAATGAATGATGAATTTTACACTGACGAGGGCTTTGAGGATATAAGCTCCTCAACCATACCTAAAACAAAAAGCAGCCTGAAGGCTGTAACCGAAAATTACGGAAACGGGGTTTTCAAGCACCTGGATAAAATAATAAAGGCTATATCCTTTATCGTGGCGCTTATGATACTGCTGGTTTTCGCCGCGGTTGCCGCCGTGCTTATTATGCTGGATAAGATTTTCGCCATAGTTGCGGTGGGAGTTTTTATTGTGGGTATTGTGCTTTCAATAATAATTCTTTTCTTAATTTACGCTGTGGGTCACCTTATCTCGCAGAATAATGAGATAATAAAAAGATTATAAAAAATCGAAGGCTGCAGGGAGTTTGTTGACTCCTGCAGCCTCTGTATTATCGCTCGACAGTTTCTTTCCAACGCCTGACCGTTTCGGTGTCGGGCGTTTTTATATTTGCTTATTTTCTGCCGAGCGCTGAATATTTGCTTTCGCCGTGCGGGTGAAACGGCTCAATTATCAGTGAGTCAATTACATTTGCTATACCCACATATTGGGGCGAGGCTATTGTAATATCTCCCGAACCACGAGTAGGGCTTTTGGCTTTTTCAATGCAGCCGTGGAAAAACGGCGCCGATAAATAGTTTATATCCCTTGCTTTTACGCTGTTATATTTGTCATCGTATTCGCATGCGACCGTAAGGTACATAATACAGCTTAAAATAAACTATTCATGCGACCTGCTGCGCTCCGAATTATATTCTGTTTCTCGGGTTTCCAAAATATGCGGTTACGGCAATGTGTATTTTTTCAGCCGACAGTTTAAAGAAAATATGGGAATTTCTCCGTCGGAATTTATTAAAAAATATAATCTTCAAAATAACATTGTGTATTCCGTTTTTCAATATTAACACTTATTTTACAAAATGTGTTTAAAAAACTACTGACTTTTCTTTTCTGTTTTTCTTGCGCGGGTATTCGCGGATTCTCAGAACATAATCAAGGTTTACAGCCTGTAAGCCCTGCTTATCTTCAACCGTAATTCCGGTATTGTTTACTTCCTTGATAACCCCTTGTATATTGCCGAAATTATCGGCTACGGTATAAATAATACATTCCTTTCCCATAAACTGTTTTGCAAGCTCTTTCATAGTGTGTATGTCCTTTCTTTTCTTTTTTATATTATGATGAGTTACCGCGATTTTTTGCTTTCTTCTTTCAAGCAAAAGAAAAATAAGTATGATTATAAACGGTAAAAAATAACTGTGGTTTTCCAAAATTACCGCCCCCCGAGCAGATTTGAAAGCTTTGCCAGCTCTGCAAGCGTTAATTGCTCTGAACGTGCCGTTTCGGATATACCGAGCGTATTAAGCGCGGTTCTTATGCGCTCCTTTTCAATGCCCGCAGTGTTTGAAACGGTGTTTACAAGCGTTTTGCGGCGCTGCGCAAAGCAGCATTTAACAAGGCGGAAGAACGCCCTTTCGTCATATACCTCAACCGGCGGTTTTTCAAGTATTTTAAGCTTAATAACGGCGGAATCAACCTTCGGCGGCGGCATAAAGCTTTCCTTATCCACCGTAAATAGAATTTCGGGCTTTGAGTAGTAGCTCACGGCAACGCTCACCGCGCCTGCCTCTCTGGTTCCCACCTCGGCGCAGAGCCTTTCAGCCGCTTCCTTTTGCACCATTACGGTAACGGAGTCTATGGGTAATTTGCTTTCAAGCAGGGTCATTATTACGGGTGAAGTGATGTAATAGGGGAGGTTAGCGCACACCGCAACCCTTTCGCAATCCGCAAAATGCTCTTTAATGAGCGCTCTTAAATCAAGCTTTAAGGCGTCGCCGTAAATAATTTCAACGTTTTTGCAGTCGGCAAGTGTTTCGGGCAGCACTTTTTTAAGCCGCTCGTCAAGCTCTATTGCCACAACCCGCCGGGCTACCCTTGAAAGCTCCGCAGTCAGCACGCCGAAGCCGGGGCCAATTTCCAGCACGCCGGTATTTTCATCGCAGGCGGCGTTTGCCATGGCGGGGCATACCTCGGGGTTTATTAAAAAATTCTGCCCGAGCGATTTTTTAAAGGTAAAGCCGTTTTTTGCAAGCAGCGAACGGACGGTATTTATATCGGATAAATTCATAGCAAAACTCCTAACAAACAAATTATATCGCAGAAAAATAATATTTGCAATAAATTTTTGTTGAGAAACGGAAAGATATATTGTATAATAGATTTATAAACTGAGTTTGTAGGTGAATTTTAATTGGATAACAGGTATTATGAAAAGGTAATTGAGGAAATGCAGCCCTTTCTTGATGAGCAGGGCTTTAAGGCGCAGGAAAACGGCAATTTCAAAAACGATAAGCGCGAAATTAAAATAGCTTATGATGAGGGAAGGCAAATGTATGTGCTTTCCGCTGCGGATATAGGCGAGGAAGGCGACGGCGAATTAAAGGAAATTGACGCGTGGCTTTTTGACGACAGCCAGAACGCGAAGGACGCGGCGTCTGTCGGTGTTGATTTTACCGCAACGCTCCGCAAAAATATGGGTATACGCCTAAAGCGCACGGCAGACGGCAGCAATGTGGAATTACCGTCCTTTTCAAAGGGCGGCAGCGTTACGGTTACGGGCTTTGCCAAAAAAATGCTTGACTTTTTCCCCGCGCTTAAAGACGAGTACAAAAACCACATAGCGGTAAACGGCAACTTTTTATACCTCAACTTTTTCGGCGAGTATTTGGTACCTAATATTAAGCAGGTAATGGCGGCGGGCAACAAAAAGCAGATCAAGAAACTTTACGATATTTTAGAGGATATGTATGTAAAGGGCGACCGCGATACCGTAAACGCCGTTGTGGCGGTGCTCGGCGCTGCGGCGTACAATGATGAAAAGGCGACTGCCGCAATTAAAGAAATGCTGGCTGACGATAAGCATTTCCTTTCATCCTTTGAATGCTTTATGCCTATGCTTGCGAAAAACAAAAAGCTTACGGCTTCGCTTATAAAATAAATCAAGGGGGTAATTTTATGGAGTATGTAATTATAGGAATTATTGTGCTGGTGCTGATACTTTTCTTTGCGAACGTAAGGGTAGTGCCGCAGGCAACCGAGTATGTAATTGAATTTTTGGGTAAATACAAAACTACCTGGGGCGCGGGTCTGCACGTTAAAGTGCCGTTTATAGAGACTATCGCCAAAAAGATAACCTTAAAGGAGCAGGTGTTGGATTCTCCTCCGCAGCCGGTTATCACTAAGGATAACGTTACAATGCAGATAGACACAGTGGTTTATTTCAGAATTTATGACGCAAAGCTTTATACCTACGGTGTTGTAAGCCCCTTAAACGCTTTGCAGAACCTTACCGCCACCACACTGCGTAACCTTGTGGGCGAGCTGGAGCTTGACGGCACGCTTACTTCAAGAGATACTATCAATGCCAAAATGACCGCGATACTTGACGAGGCTACCGATAAATGGGGTATGAAAGTAAACCGCGTTGAGCTTAAAAACATTATTCCGCCCGCCGAAATACAGAACGCCATGGAAAAGCAGATGAAAGCCGAGCGCGAGCGCCGCGAAACGCTTTTGCAGGCTGAGGGTCACAAGGCGGCTGCCATTACCCGTGCCGAGGGTGATAAACAGGCTATGATATTGGCAGCAGAAGGCGAACGCGATGCGCGCATTGCAAGAGCCGAGGGTGAGGCAAAGGCTATTTATCTTAATAAAAAGGCTGAGGCGGACGGTATTCGCGCCATAAAAGAGGCTGCGGCAGACGCGGCTGTGCTTGAAATAAAGCGGCTTGAAACCCTTGCCGAAATTTCAAACGGCACGGCGGCAAAGCTGATAATTCCGACCGACGCCGTGAATATGGTAACAAAAAATACTGTATTTACAGAAACCACAGGCATAGGCGATGTAACGCACGAGGCGCCGAAGCCTGTAGCGCCGCCCAAAAAAGACGAGTGCTGCGACGATTAAAAATATTTGACAAACGCGGTATAGTGTGCTATACTGTATTAAATTAAATGAGCAAAGGCGCTCATAAAGAGGTAAATTCTCTTTATGGGTGCCTATTTTTTTAAAACGGGGGAATTACAATGACCGAAAAGGGACTTTACCGACAGCAGTTTGAGCATGACGCCTGCGGTATAGGCGCGGTTGTGAATGTGGACGGCACAAAAAGCCACAAGGTGGTTGATAACGCATTGTCTATAGTTGAAAAGCTGGAGCACCGTGCCGGAAAGGACGCCTCGGGCGAGACGGGCGACGGCGTAGGAATACTGGTGCAGATATCCCATAAATTCTTCAAAAAAGCGGCAAAGGAAATAGGCATAGACCTGCCCGGCGAGCGTGAATACGGCGTGGGAATGTTCTTTTTCCCGCAGGACACTTTGAAGCGCAATCAGGCTAAAAAAATGCTTGAGGTTATAGCCGAAAAAGAGGGAGTGGAGTTTTCAGGATGGCGCGATGTT
>URPQ01000098.1 GCA_900549755.1 uncultured Oscillospiraceae bacterium | reverse complement strand
AACGGTTGCGCGTCATCAGGCAGCGTTTCCTCTGCGGCGCAGACGCTGGATATTAAACTGACAGGTATTACCACCACTTTCGGCAACGGCGGAATGTCAGGCGGTATGGGCGGCGGAAACAAAGGCGGCGGCTTCGGCGGAGGTCAGGCACCCGATATGAACGGCAGCACACCTGAAAAGCCGAACGGGCTGAAAAGGCGGTAAAGCAATACGGCATAGGCAGAGCGGTAACAGACTATCACGAGCTGCTGAACAACCCGGAAATTGACGCGGTTTCGGTTTGTACACCCAATAAGGTTCACTCAACCATATCAATTGACTTTATGCGCGCCGGCAAGGATGTTTTATGCGAAAAGCCCGCGGCAAGAATATACAGCGAGGCGCTTGAAATGCAAAAGGTGCGCCGTGAAACCGGCAAGCTGCTCAATATAGGCGTATGCAACAGATTCAACACTAGGCAAACCGCATTAAAAACCTGATAGACGCGGGCGATAATTTTTACGCCGAGTTTATAAAAGAGCTTGTCGGCTTTTTCCGCGATGGCAGGATACGCGTTCCCCACCAAGAAACCCTGGCGGTTATGACAGTGCTTGAATACGGAAAGCAGGCGCAAAAAAATCCCGGCGAGTGGATTTTCCTGCCCGCCGCACGCTTGAAAAAGTTCCTCGATAGCCTGCTGTCGCGCGGTGTTGCGGTAAATCTTGACCCTGCAAACCTTGTTATGGTGACGGACGACGACCCGGTAGAGGCGGTGTATACCCTTAAGGATTACATAGTACACACCCACGCAAAGGACGGTATTCTGCTTAAAAAGACCTACCCGAAAGTAATTTACGATTTTTTTGCCGAGGGCGAAATAGGTGATTTAAGGCTTGACGAATACTTTAAGGAAGTGCTGCCGGGACTGGGTAAGATGCCGTTTGAAAGGTACTTAAAGGCGCCTGACGACATAGGATATAACGGATTTTTAACCGTTGAAAGAGAAACTGGCGCAGACCCTGCAAAGGATATAGGCGCGGCTGTGGAATTTTTAAAAGAGAAAATTTAACGCTGAAACAGCGTGCAGTTGATACAAGCTTTTTTGTTTCGACTGCACGCTATCTTTTTTTACCTTTTATACAAAAAAATGCTAAAAAATACCCCATTATGACATTTCTATAAATTTATTTTATCGTATGTATAAATATTGGTTGTATTTGCTAACGTAATGTGTTATAATCATTCCATAACATAAATCGGCAGCGGTCGATTTTTCAAAGGAGTGCATTATATTGAAACAGTATTCTCAGCAATCAATACATAACGTAGCCCTTTTGGGTCACGGCGGTTCGGGCAAAACCACCCTTGCAGATGCCGTTCTGTGCTACGGAAAGGCAACTGAGCGCATAGGTAAGATTGCGGACAGTACCACCGTTATGGATTTTGACCCGGAGGAAAAAAAGCGTAAAACTTCGGTTTCAACCTCTGTTTATGCTCTGGAGCTTGGAGGGCATAAGCTTAATATAATAGACGCGCCCGGTCTTTTCGATTTTGCCGGCGGAGTAAGCGAGGCGCTTGCCGCGGCAGACAGCGCGGTTATAGCCGTCTCGGGTAAATCGGGACTTACCACGGGAGCCAAGCAGAGCTTCCAAAAGGCGCGCGCGCTGAAAAAAGCGGTTGCTTTCTTTGTGGGCAAGCTGGATTCCACCCACGCGCATTTTTACCGCGTAATATCCTCACTTGTGGCGAATTACGGCGCGGTTATCTGCCCGGTTGTAATTCCCTATATTGAAAACGACGAGGTTAAATCATATATCGACCTTATAACCAATAAAGCCTATGCCTGTGACGGCTTGGAGCTTAAAGAGCTGCGTATGCCCGTAAGCAACGAGGCGGACGAAATGCGCAGCATGCTTTTAGAGGCGATTGCCACGGCGGATGACGCGCTTATGGAAAAATACTTTGCGGGCGAGGAATTTACCCCCGAGGAAATAATCGAGGGGCTTAAAAAAGGCGTTACCGCAGGCGAAATATGCCCTGTTTTCGCGGGTGTTCAGCAAACGGGCGCGGCGGTTCCGCTTATGGTGGATACACTGCTTCAAATTCTGCCCTCCGCAGCGGACGCCGTTTGCCGATTTGAAGACGGCGAAGAAAAAGCCTTTGACGAAAACGGTGAAAACGCACTTTTCGTTTTCAAGACCATTGCAGACCCGTTTGTGGGCAAGCTCTCATATTTCCGCGTGCTTTCGGGTAAGATTAAGAACGATACCCGCCTTATAAACAACCGCACGGGCGCTGAGGAGCGGCTCTCAAAAATAATGTGGTTAAAGGGCGGAAAACAGGAGGACGCGGGCGAAATTATCGCGGGCGATATAGGCTCGGTATCAAAGCTCGGCAATGTGCTCACGGGCGATACCTTATCCGTTTCGGGCAAGCTTGCTGCGGCGGCGGTTGACTTCCCCGCCCCCACAATTTCGGTTGCGGTTTACCCCAAGGCAAAGGGCGATGAAGAAAAGATAACCCAGGCGTTCAGCCGCCTTTGCGAAGAAGACCCCACCATTAAGGTATATACTGATAACGAAACCCACGAGCAAATACTCTCCGCCCTCGGAGAACAGCACATTGACGTTATAATATCCCGCTTAAAATCCAAATTCGGCGCGGAGGTTGAGCTTAAAAAGCCGAAAATCGCCTACCGCGAGACTATAAGAAAGCCTGTAAAGGTACAGGGGCGGCACAAAAAGCAGTCGGGTGGTCACGGTCAGTTCGGTGATGTATGGATTGAGTTTGAGCCCTGCGATTCCGATGAGCTGGTGTTTGAAGAAAAGGTATTCGGCGGTGCCGTACCGAAAAACTTCTTCCCCGCGGTTGAAAAGGGACTGCGTGATTGCACCGCAAAGGGCGTGCTTGCGGGCTACCCAATGGTGGGCATAAAGGCAACGCTGGTGGACGGCTCGTATCACCCGGTAGACTCCTCGGAAATGTCCTTTAAAATGGCGGCGGCAGTAGCCTTTAAGGACGGTATACCGCAGGCTTCCCCCGTTCTGCTTGAGCCTATCGGCACACTGAAAGTTTTGGTGCCCGATGAAATGCTCGGCGACGTTATAGGCGATATAAACAAACGGCGCGGGCGCATTATAGGTATGAACCCGGCAGAAAACAAAATGCAGGAAATAATAGGCGAAGTGCCTATGGCGGAAATGTCCGATTTCTCTACCGCCATGCGCTCTATAACCCAGGGCACCGCCGTATTCACACTCACGCCTACGCGTTATGAAGAAGTTCCCGCGGCTCTTGCGCAAAAAATAATTGATGCTGCACGGGAATAAGACCGCCCCCTCGCTGCAGTACATTTTTCTTTGAGAATTTTTATGATATAAATTTAAACTGAAAAAGGGGCTGTCGCAAGAGCGAAAGAACCGCGAGCGGCAGCCCTTAATGTTTATAAACTGTTAAAATGTCGAAAACTTTTTGGTTTTTCTGCAAAAACATACAGAGGGTATGAAAAATGCCCTCTTTTTTCATGAAAATATTTACTTTTTACTCGGTTTAGGCAATCATTTTTTCAAATAAAGGCATATGAAAACGCCCGGAATTCAGTCGGTTACAAAGCTTTTGGATGTTAAATGCAAAGCTGAGCAATAAAAACTGCGTTTGTGTCTTGTGTTTTCCTCCGGTTAAAAATCTGCGAAAAGCATAGTCTTCCTTCAGTACACCAAAGGCTCCCTCGACCTGTATGGAACGGTTCATCCGCAGTATAATACCATCATCGGACGCTATGAGCTGTTCGGCTTTTTCTTTTTGTTTTGCCATTACCTGAGATAATCCGATCTTTCTGTTTTCATACTGTCTATAGCAATCCTTTTCTTCATCATAATGCATATTCTCGATTCTGTATCTGTCATTCTTAAACTTCTTTTTCTTCCTGACCTCATGATCAGCCGGTTTAATATATGCTTTTTGTCCCTGCTGTTCAAGATATGTATAATTTTCTTCGCTTGCATAGACCTAGTCGGCTATGATGTTTTCGTATTTCATTTTGCTTCCTTGCTGTATTCTTTCAAGAAACGGAATCAGCGTAAGCGTATCGGTTGGGTTCGGGAACAGTCCTACGCCCACAATGTACTCGCTTTCTACAGCAATTTGAACATTGTATCCGGGCTTCAACTGCCCGTTTCGCATATTTCCGCGAGCTTGAATACCGAATCGTCTCCTTTGATTTTTGTTTCTAAATTTAACGGTAAAACCACTTGATTTCTTGTTTCGTACATTGTATAATTAACCTGCTTTCTGGGTTATTTTCAGCAATTTAATTATACAGTAAGCAAAGCGACCGGGCAACCCTTTTTTCGGGCTGCCCGGTTGTTTTTTGCTGTCTTAACTCGACAGCCCCTTAAAACTAAACTTATTAAAACAAATACCTGTCCTTTTCTGACAGTTTCCTCGTTGGTCAGATAATTATAGCATTTAATCGGTGTGTCCCATGCAAGTGCAGTATGAATTTCACCACCTGTACCCATTATGTGAATATATCTGCCGTTCCTACCGAACGGGTTCATTGTAAAGCTTACGGTAATATCGTCTTCAAACAACATATTTACTACCTGATGATTAACCAAATCATTATCGAACTTGAATACCCATTTGCCGTACTGCATTTCAGAAATGGATTTTTCCACATCCCCATCTGTTGGATTCTGGAACTTCGTTTTATACTGTTACCCCTAAAACTGATTTTTTATCCTGTAATTTTATTTTTCAAGTTCCTTGACACAAACACCGCAGCACCAAATGCCGCCTCCTCGGTATTTGCGGGAATTTCAAGCGGCATTTTAAAGGTTTCTTCCAAATAATGCTGTAATATCTTATTTTTCCTCACGCCGTTTCCCGAACCCACAAGATGTGTGCGCTTATCACCCGTAAGCTTTTCCATTTGCTCATAAAACGCATATAATTCACGGCACATACCCATAAGAAAACCGCGCGTCAACTGCTGAGGAGTAAAATTATCCTCGGTTATTTGCA
>URPQ01000097.1 GCA_900549755.1 uncultured Oscillospiraceae bacterium | reverse complement strand
TGCCGCACATTATGCAGTGCTTTTTAAAAAAGCCCGACGATACGGCTAAGGGGCTTGAATTTGACCGCAAGCTGTATATAATCCGCCGCGTGTTTGAGCAGAGCAACGATAATACATATGTTGCCTCGTTATCAAGCCGCACTATAGTTTACAAGGGTATGTTTTTGGTGGGGCAGCTGCGCCGCTTTTACCTTGATTTGCAAAATGCGGCTTATGAAAGTGCAATAGCGCTTGTGCACTCGCGCTTTTCCACCAACACAACACCCAGCTGGGAGCGCGCCCACCCTAACCGCTTTATACTGCACAACGGCGAAATAAACACCATTCGCGGCAACGTTGACCGTATGCTGGCACGCGAGGAAACAATGGAAAGCGCCGTTATGGAAGATGATATGGATAAAATCCTGCCCGTTGTAAACGCGGCGGGGTCTGACTCTGCCATGCTTGATAACACGCTGGAATTTCTTGTTATGAACGGAATGGATCTGCCGCTTGCCGTAATGGTTACTATCCCCGAGCCGTGGCGCAACAGCAAGACCATAACAAGGGCTAAAAGGGACTTTTACCACTACTACTCCACAATGATGGAGCCGTGGGACGGTCCCGCTGCCATACTCTTTTCGGACGGCGATACCGTAGGCGCGGTGTTAGACCGTAACGGGCTGCGCCCCTCGCGCTATTATATAACAGACGATAACACGCTTATTTTATCATCCGAGGTGGGCGTGCTTGATATTCCCGCAGAGCATATTGTTAAAAAAAGCCGCTTAGAGCCGGGTAAAATGCTGCTTGTGGATACGGCGAAAAAGTGCATTATATCCGATGAGGAGTGCAAACGCTACTACGCCACAAGAAAGCCCTACGGCGAGTGGCTCGACCAGAATTTAGTGCGGCTTTCCGACCTTAAAATGCCTAACTGCCGCATAGAGCGCTATGATTCAAAGACCCGCGACAGGCTATACAAGGCGTTCGGTTACACCTATGAGGACGTGCGCAACGCCATTATTCCCATGGCGAAAAACGGCGCTGAGGCTACCGCCGCAATGGGTACGGATATTCCGCTTGCAATGCTTTCCGATAAGCACCAGCCGCTTTTCAATTACTTTAAACAGCTTTTCGCACAGGTTACCAATCCGCCTATTGACGCTATACGCGAGGAGGTAGTAACAGATACCTGCGTTTATGTGGGTTCAGACGGTAACCTACTGAACGAGACCGCCGCAAACTGCGGGGTTTTGGAGCTACCCAACCCGATTATAACCTCCGCCGAACTTGTAAAAATAAAGGCTATAAACCGCCCCGGCTTTAAGGTGGAAACGGTTTCCTTACTTTATTACACAAACACGCCGCTTGAGCGCGCGCTCGACCACCTGTTTGTGGAGTGTGACCGCGCTTACAAAAAAGGCGCTAACATACTTATACTTTCCGATCGCGGAGTTGATGAAAACCACGTTGCAATTCCGTCGCTTTTGGCGGTTTCGGCTATTGAGCAGCACCTTATACGCACCAAAAAGCGCACGGCGCTTTCTGTAATACTTGAAAGTGCAGAGCCGCGCGATGTTCACCACTTCGCAACGCTGTTAGGCTACGGCGCGCGCGCCGTAAACCCCTATTTAGCCGAGGAATGTATAACCGAGCTTATTGATAAAAAGCTGCTTGATAAGGACTACCACACCGCTATACGCGATTATAACAACGCTATACTTCACGGCATAGTAAAAATTGCCTCTAAAATGGGTATTTCCACAATTCAGTCTTATCAGTCGTCACAGATATTTGAGGCGATAGGCATAAGCAAAGAGGTTATTGATAAATACTTTACAAATACCGTAAGCCGCGTTGGCGGTATAGGGCTTGAAGAAATTAACGAGGGTGTTGAGTACCGCCACAGCCACGCTTTTGACCCGCTGGGGCTGGGGGTTGATACCACGCTTGACAGCTTCGGCGAGCATAAATTACGTTCGGGTAATGATAAGGAAGACCATATGTACAGCCCCGAAACGGTAATTGCACTGCGCGAGGCGACACAATTCGGCTCATATGAGCGGTTTAAGGAATACACCGCAATGGTGGATAACGAGCGCCGCCCGCACACGCTGCGCGGCTTGCTTGAGTTTAATACTGAGGGCGTAACGCCCGTACCGCTTGAAGAGGTAGAGCCTGCAAGCGAAATTGTAAAGCGCTTTAAAACGGGCGCTATGTCCTACGGTTCTATATCGCAGGAGGCACACGAATGTATGGCGATTGCCATGAACCGCCTCGGCGGAAAATCAAACTCGGGCGAGGGCGGCGAGCGCCCCGAAAGACTGGGCACAGAGCGCGGCAGCGCAATTAAGCAGGTGGCGTCGGGCCGTTTCGGCGTTACAAGCGAATATTTGGTTTCGGCAAAGGAAATTCAAATTAAAATGGCGCAGGGCGCAAAGCCCGGCGAGGGCGGACATCTGCCGGGTAAGAAAGTCTACCCGTGGATTGCGAAAACGCGTTATTCAACCCCCGGTGTATCGCTTATTTCTCCGCCGCCGCACCACGATATTTATTCAATTGAAGATTTAGCCCAGCTTATTTTCGACCTCAAAAACGCCAACCGCGACGCGCGCATTTCGGTAAAATTGGTGTCCGAGGCGGGAGTCGGCTCAATTGCCGCGGGCGTTGCCAAGGCAGGCGCGCAGGTGGTGCTGATTTCAGGTTACGACGGCGGCACGGGCGCCGCGCCGCAAAGCTCTATACACAATGCGGGGCTGCCGTGGGAGTTGGGGCTTTCCGAGGCGCACCAGACCCTTATTCAGAACGGGCTGCGCTCACGCGTTATACTTGAAACCGACGGCAAGCTTATGAGCGGCAGAGACGTAGCGATTGCCGCCATTTTAGGCGCGGAGGAATTCGGCTTTGCAACCGCGCCGCTGATTACCATGGGCTGTATTATGATGCGCGTGTGCAACCTTGATACCTGCCCCTGCGGTATTGCCACGCAAAACCCTGAGCTTAGAAAGCGTTTCTGCGGCAAGCCCGAATATGTTATAAACTTTATGATGTATATTGCTGAGGAACTGCGCGAGATTATGGCGAAACT
Source organism: uncultured Oscillospiraceae bacterium (assembly GCA_900549755.1). GTDB lineage: Bacteria > Bacillota > Clostridia > Oscillospirales > Acutalibacteraceae > UBA737. The sequence continues at coordinate 2,021 of URPQ01000097.1, read as the reverse complement.
GGGCGTTCGCACGGTCGAGGAGCTTGTGGGACGCACCGACCTTATTAAAGTGCGCGAAAAAACCGTTACAAAGCGCGCGGCAATGGCTGACCTTTCGCAAATACTTTACAGCGATAATTCCGCCCCGCAGGAGGATAAGCATTTTAAAGCCGATAACGTATTTAACTTTGAGCTTGAAAAAACCGTGGACGAGGCGGTTATAATTCCCGCCTTTAAAACGGCGCTTAAAACAGGCAAGCCGAAAGCAATTGATATTGAGGTATCGAGTACCAACCGAACGCTCGGCACTATTTTCGGCTCGGAAATTACAAAGAAGTATAAAAATACTTTGCCCGACGACACCTATACTATAAACTGCAAGGGCGGCGGCGGTCAGTCCTTCGGGGCGTTTATTCCGAAAGGGCTTACCATTCGCTTGACAGGCGACAGTAACGATTATTTCGGCAAGGGTTTATCGGGCGGTAAGCTCATTGTGGCTCCCCCCGAAAACGCAAAATACAGGGCGGAAGAAAACATTATAATAGGCAACGTGGCGCTTTACGGGGCGACATCCGGCGAGGCTTATATAAACGGTATTGCGGGCGAGCGTTTCTGCGTTAGAAATTCGGGCGCATGCGCCGTTTGCGAGGGCACTGGCGACCACGGCTGCGAGTATATGACGGGCGGCAGAGCCGTGATTTTAGGGCCTACGGGCAAAAATTTTGCCGCGGGTATGAGCGGCGGCATTGCCTATGTGCTTGATGAAAACTATGATTTTTATTTAAGGCTTAACAAGGAGCTTGTTACAATGACGGGCGTAGAGGAAAAGCACGATATTGAGGAGCTTAAATCTATGATTGAAAAGCACGTTGCCGCCACAGGTTCGCCTAAAGGTGCGCGCATACTTCACGATTTTGCAAATTATCTGCCTTACTTTAAAAAGATAGTGCCGAACGATTACAGCCGAATGTTACAGGAAATAAGCCGCTTTGAGGAAAAGGGTCTGCCATATGAAGAAGCCGAGCTTGAAGCCTTTTATTCGGTACAGAAATAAGGAGGGGAATAAAAATGGGAAAACCAACAGGATTTTTGGATTACGAGAGAGAAAACAATAAATCGGTAGAACCGCTTGAAAGAATAAAGAATTTCAATGAATTTCATTCCCCAATGCAAAAGGCGGAGCGCCAAAAACAGGGTGCGCGCTGTATGAACTGCGGCGTGCCGTTCTGCCAGTCGGCAATGAAGCTCGGCGGAATGGTATAGGGCTGCCCGCTGCATAACCTTATACCCGAGTGGAATGACGAAATTTATAACGGCAACTGGGAGTACGCTTTAGCACGGCTTACCAAAACCGCAAGCTTCCCCGAGTTTACGGGCAGGGTATGCCCCGCGCTATGCGAGACGGCTTGCTCCTGCGGGCTTTACGGAAGCTCGGTAACCGTTAAGGAAAACGAGCTTGCAATTATTGAAGAGGGCTATAAAAACGGCTGGGTGAAGCCCCACCCGCCCGAGGTAAGAACAGGCAAGCGCGTGGCGGTGGTAGGCTCGGGTCCCTCGGGACTTGCCTGCGCGCAGCGGCTTAACAGCCGCGGTCATAATGTAACCGTTTACGAAAAGGATGACCGCATAGGCGGGCTTTTAATGTACGGCATACCGAATATGAAGCTTGAAAAGCAGATTGTTGACCGCCGCGTAAAGCTTATGACCGACGAGGGCATAGAGTTTAAAACGGGTGTGGACGTAGGAAAGGATATTTCCGCCGACGAGCTTTTAAAGACCTATGACGCGGTGGTGCTTTGCTGCGGTGCGGGTAATGCGCGAGACCTGAAAGCCGAAAACCGCGATATTAAGGGGATTTACTTTGCGGTTGATTTTCTTAAATCCACCACAAAGGCGCTGCTTGATAATAAGCTTCAATCGGGCTTTATATCCGCTAAGGGTAAGGACGTTGTAATAGTAGGCGGCGGCGATACTGGCAATGACTGCGTAGGCACCTGCATACGCCACGGCTGCAAATCGGTAACCCAGCTTGAAATGATGCC
>URPQ01000096.1 GCA_900549755.1 uncultured Oscillospiraceae bacterium | reverse complement strand
GTTTTGGCGTATGCCAAAAAGCGCTTAAAGGGTGCGGGCAGCGCCGTTGCATTTGCTGCAATTACCGCGCTTATAACTGCCATAACGGGGGTTATAAGCCCCGCCTTTTCACGCGTTTTTGTTGACAGATTGCTAACCGGCAAAAACCCCGAGTGGTTTATACCGTTTATTATAGGCTTATCGCTCCTCGGCATTTTACAGCTTGTTGTGGGGTGGATAAACGCCGTTTATTCCCTTAAAATTAACGGAAAGCTTGCTATGGTGGGCAGCACAACCTTTATGTGGAAGGTGCTGCGTATGCCTATGGAATTTTTCTCGCAGCGTATGGCGGGGGATATTCAGGGGCGACAGTCCTCAAATGCGAGCATAGCGGGCAGCCTTGTAAACACCTTTGCGCCGCTTGCATTAAACGCGGTAATGATGGTGTTTTACCTTGTTGTAATGATAAGGTACAGCCTGCTCTTAACCGTTATTGGCATTTTATCGGTGCTTATAAATCTTGTTTTCTCAAACATTATTTCAAAAAAGCGGATAAATATTACCCGCGTGCAAATGCGCGACTCAGGTAAGCTTGCGGGCGCTACCGTTGCCGGAATAGAAATGATTGAAACAATTAAGGCAAGCGGCGCAGAGAACGGATTTTTTGAAAAATGGGCGGGCTATCAGGCAAGCGCCAATACACAGCAGGTAAAATTTCAAAAGCTTAATCAGCTGCTCGGTCAGCTGCCCGCGCTTGTAAGCTCGGTTTGCAACACGGCGGTTTTAATGGTGGGCGTGTACCTTGCAATGCAGGGCAGGTTTACTGTTGGTATGATAATGGCGTTTCAGGGCTTTTTGGGCTCGTTTATTTCTCCCGCAACGTCGCTGATTTCGGCAGGGCAGAGCTTACAGGAAATGCGCACCGAAATGGAGCGCATAGAGGACGTAATGCGCTACCCGACCGACGTTCCCGAGGATGCGCCCGTAAGCGATAACTGCGAGTACGATAAGCTTTCGGGCAATATTGAAATGAAAAACGTTACGTTCGGCTATTCCCGCCTTGCAGAGCCGCTTATAGAAAACTTTAATTTATCGCTTAAAACAGGCAGCCGCGTGGCTTTTGTAGGACCATCGGGCTGCGGAAAATCCACACTTTCGAAGCTGATTTCGGGGCTTTATAAGCCATGGAGCGGCGAAATACTTTTTGACGGCAAAAAAATATCCGAAATTGACCGCAGCGTTTTTACAGGCTCACTGGCTGTTGTGAACCAGGATATAATTCTGTTTGAGGATACAATAGCAAATAATATTAAAATGTGGGATAATTCAATAGAGGATTTTGAAATGATAATGGCGGCGCGCGACGCACAGCTGCACGAGGATATTATGCAGCGCGAGGGCGGTTATCAGTACAAAATGACCGAGGGCGGCAAGGACTTTTCGGGCGGTCAGCGGCAGCGAATGGAAATAGCGCGCGTATTGGCACAGGACCCCACAATTATAATTTTGGATGAAGCCACAAGCGCGCTTGACGCTAAAACTGAGTACAACGTTGTAAACTCCATTAAGGACCGCGGCATAACCTGCATAGTTGTGGCGCACAGGTTATCCACTATACGGGATTGCGACGAAATAATAGTAATGGATAACGGCAGGGTTGCCGAACGCGGCACGCACGACGAGCTTATGAAAAATGGCGGAATGTATGCTGAGCTTGTAACTAACGAGTAAAGGGGGGAAGACTTAATGGGTTGGTTTGACGAACAGATAAGGCAGCGAAAGCAAAACGACGACGATGTTTTTGCCGATTCGTTTGTAAATATGGCGGCTGCCGTTTTAGGCTCAAAGGTAACGGGCAGCCTTTCAGACGGCAGCGCGGCGGCGAAAAGCGCGATTGACGAAATTTTAAAATATTACCACGTAAAAAGCCGCGAAGTGCCCGATAATATAAAGGACACAAACGAGCAGCTTGAATATTTAATGCGCCCCTACGGCATAATGCGCCGCACGGTAAGGCTTGAAAAGGGCTGGTATCGCGACGCGGTGGGCGCAATGCTCGGCGTTATGAAGGAAAGCGGCAGGGTAGTCGCACTTATTCCCGCAGGGTTTTCGGGCTACTGCTATATTGACCCGGACAGCGGGAAGAAAATTAAAATAAACCGCAGAAATCAGCGCCTTTTTGATAGCGAGGCAATAGCCTTTTACAAGCCCTTTCCGCTTAAAAAAATCGGGCTGGGCTCGGTGGCAAAATATATTGCGGAAACGCTCTCGGCAGCCGATTTTGCGCTTATTGCCCTTGCAACTTTAGCACTCTCTTTAATAGGTATGCTCTCGCCTAAGCTTAACAATATTTTGTTTGCGGCGGTTTTGCCGTCGGGCAGTGTAAGGCTGCTTTTATCAATTGCGGTGTTCACGGTTTCGGTATCCGTAAGTTCTTTACTTATTTCCGCTACTAAGGAAATGATAACCGCAAGAATAAATACCAAAATGAGCGTTTCGGTGCAGGCGGCGGCAATGATGCGAATAATGAGCCTGCCGGCGGACTTTTTTAAGGGGTACGGCTCGGGCGATTTATCAAGCCGCGCGGCGCATATATCATCACTTTGCAATATGCTGGTTTCCGCCGTGCTTACAACGGGGCTTACCTCGGTATTTTCGCTCATCTACATTTCGCAGATATTTATATACGCTCCTGTGCTTGTAGTGCCTGCAATAGCGGTTATTTTGGTAACGGTTGCTTTCTCGCTTATTTCCTCGTTTGCACAAATGCGTATTTCAAAAAAGCAAATGGAGCTTTCGGCAAAGGAAAGCGGAATGAGCTATGCGCTTATAAGCGGCATACAGAAAATTAAGCTTGCGGGCGCAGAAAAAAGAGCCTTTGCCCGTTGGGGCAACCTTTATGCGCAAAACGCAAAGCTCACATACAACCCGCCCGCATTTATTAAGCTCAATTCGGTTATAAGCCTTGCCATTTCGCTTATAGGTAATATAGTTATGTACGCGGCGGCGGTAAAATCGGGTGTTTCGGTGGCGGATTACTATGCTTTCGGCACAGCCTACGGTATGGTTTCGGGCGCGTTTATGTCCCTTGCGGGAATGGCGCTTACCGTAGCGCAGATAAAGCCGATTTTGGAAACGGTGCAGCCCTTCTTTAACACCGTGCCCGAGATTTCCGAGGGTAAAGAGGTTATAACAAGGCTTTCGGGTGGAATAGAGCTTACCAACGTTTCTTTCAGGTACAATGAAAATATGCCGCTCATACTTGATAATATGTCCCTTAAAATCCGCCCGGGGCAGTATGTTGCCATAGTGGGCAAAACCGGCTGTGGAAAATCAACGCTTATGCGTTTGCTTTTAGGCTTTGAAAAGCCGCAAAAGGGCGCCGTTTACTACGACGGCAGGGATATTGAGCGAATAGACCTTAAATCCCTCAGGCGCAGAATAGGCGTAGTAATGCAAAACGGCAAGCTTTTCTCGGGGGATATTTATTCCAATATAGTAATATCCGCCCCGTGGCTTACGCAAAGCGACGCGTGGGACGCAGCCGAAAAAGCGGGAATAGCCGAGGATATACGCCGTATGCCAATGGGAATGAACACGATCATTTCCGAGGGCTCGGGCGGCATTTCGGGCGGACAGCGGCAGCGGCTTATGATAGCCCGCGCAATAGCGCCAAAGCCTAAAATTTTAATGCTTGATGAGGCTACAAGCGCGCTTGATAACCTTACGCAGAAAAGGGTTTCGGAATCGCTTGATTCCCTTAAATGCACAAGAATAGTAATAGCCCACAGGCTTTCCACCATAAAGCAATGCGACCGCATTTTGGTGCTGGACGGCGGGAAGATAACCGAGGACGGAACATATGACGAGCTGATAGCCCAAAACGGCGTATTTGCAGAGCTTGTGGAGCGGCAGCGGCTTGATACATAAAAATTTTTAATAAATAATAAGCCCTTTTGTAAATTTGTTCGTATAAATAAGTGAAAGGGAAAAACCAAACGGAAAGAGAGGGTAACCGTGGAGAAAAACAATAATTTTCAGCAATTACTGACCGCCCTTTTCGATTATCAGGAAATTGAGGAAAACCCGCGGCTTAAAAAGCTTATTGATAAATCGCAGATTTACAGCAGAGAGCTATCTGACGATGAGCTTGATTTTGTAAACGCGGCGGGCGAAATAGATAACGGCAAAAAGCCGCACAGCGAGGAAAAGCCGTTATGAATGTCTTTCTCTTAAAGGATAAGGTTTATACCGAGTACAAGGAAAAGGTAATGCGGTATATGCTGAAAAAGGTGCAAAACCCGCACGACGCCGAAGACCTTACAAGTGAGGTTTTTCTAAAGGTTTTTAAAAGCATAGAAAGCTTTGACGAAAATAAGGCATCAATTTCCACTTGGATATACACGGTGGCGCGGAACACGGTAATTGACTACTACCGCACAAGAAAGGATACCGCCGAGCTTGACGAAAACCTGACGGCGGAAAACGCGGACACCTCACTTTTTAAAAACGAAATGCTTGAAGCTTTAGCTGCCGCGCTCGAAATCATAGATGATCGCTCGCGAAACATTGTAATTTTACATTATTATAACGGCTTACCGCTTAAAAGCATAGCGGAGGCTATGGGAATTTCCTATTCCCACACAAAGCTGTTACATAATAAAGCTCTTACAGAGCTTAAAAAATTTTTTTTAGGAGGATTTTAAAAATGGAAATGAAGAAGGAGCTGCTTGCAAAAGCAAAGAACACAAAGACACCTGAGGAGCTGCTATGTTTAGCACAGGAAAACGGTGAAGAAATGACCGAGGAGAGCGCAAAGGCATACTTTGAGCTTTTGCACCCGCAGACGGGCGAGCTTGCCGATAACGAGCTTGACAATGTATCGGGCGGGGGCTGTCACACAAAGGACGGCAGAGAAATTGTAACGGTATGTCACACCTGCGGAGGCTTTGTATGCAAAGATTGCGGCGGCCGTTATTTAGATACATCTACATTTCCGGTATGTAAAGAATGTGGTAAAACAGCGATTTGCAACCATTGCAAATATTGCACCTATGAAAAAGGGCTGTGGCTTTGCAATAAATAAAAATAAGACGAACGGAGAGTGTTAAAATGAACAAAGAACTGATCTCAAAAGCAAAAAAAGCAAAAACCCCCGAAGAACTGCTATGTTTAGCACAGGAAAACGGCGAAGAAATGACCGAGGAGAGCGCAAAGGCATATTTTGAGCTTTTGCACCCGAA
>URPQ01000095.1 GCA_900549755.1 uncultured Oscillospiraceae bacterium | reverse complement strand
ACTTGTAAACGGGAAAAAACCCGCCGATATGGATATCGCTTTTGATTCCGCCCCGGTTAAGGAGTATATTAAGGAGCGCTGCGATAAGCTCGGCATAACCGTTCCGAGCGATTACACAGCAGTTCAGTAAATAAAAAAATTAAGCTATGGCGATAGGGCGTATTATACCCTATCGCTTATTGCGGTTTTGAAAGGAATTTAAAAATGCTATCATTTCTCAGTTCTTTGCCGGGCGCAGTGGCGCAGGGCGCAATATGGGGTATTATGGCGGTAGGCGTGTTTATCACCTATAAAATACTTGACCTTGCCGACCTTACGGTAGATGGCTCGTTCGGCACGGGCGGAGCGGTGCTGGTTGTATGTACCGCGGGCGGAATGAACATATATCTTGCCATGCTTTTATCATTACTTGCGGGCTGCGCGGCGGGCTTTGTAACGGGCGTTCTGCACACAAAGTTCGGCATACCCGCAATTCTTGCCGGAATACTCACGCAGATAGCCCTTTATTCGGTAAACCTGCGCATTATGAGCGGCAAGGCAAATCAGCCGCTTTCAGCTATGAAATACAGAAAAATACTTTTGGTGTCGCTCAGGAACATAAATAAATCACTTATAGTCTGCGGCATATTCGTTGTTGTAATAATCGCGCTGCTTTATTGGTTCTTCGGCACAGAACTGGGTCATTCGCTGAGAGCCACGGGCTGCAATCAGGCAATGGCGCGGGCAAACGGAATAAACACCGCCACAAACAAGATAATAGGCTTTGTTGTGTCAAACGGTCTTGTGGCGCTTTCCGGCGGGCTGCTTGCGCAGTACCAGGGCTTTGCCGATGTTAATATGGGGCGCGGCGCTATAGTAATAGGTCTTGCCGCTATAATAATAGGCGATGTGGTATTCGGCAAGATATTTAAAAACTTTGCCCTTAAACTTTTCGGCGCGGTTTTGGGCGGCGTAATTTACTATATAGTTATTTCCTTTGTTTTGTGGCTCGGTCTTCCCGCAAACGACCTTAAAATGCTTACGGCGGCGGTTGTGGCGCTCTTCCTCGGGGTGCCCTACTGGAAAGGCAAAATTGCCGAAAAACGCGTGAAACCCGCAGAGGAGGTAAAAGCCGATGCTTGAAATTAAAAATGTTTATAAAACCTTTAACCCCGGCACAATAAACGAGAAAAAGGCGCTTAACGGGCTTAATTTAACCCTTGACGACGGTGACTTTGTTACCGTAATAGGCGGAAACGGCGCGGGGAAATCCACTATGCTTAATATGATAGCGGGCGTGTACCCGGTGGACAGCGGCGCTATAATAATTGACGGAACCGACGTTACAAAGCTGCCCGAGCACAAGCGCGCAAAATATCTGGGCAGAGTTTTTCAGGATCCTATGATGGGCACTGCGGCTGATATGTGGATAGAGGAAAATATGGCGCTTGCCGCCCGCAGGGGGCAAAGGCGCGGGCTTAAATGGGCGATAAACAAGCACGAGCGCGAGCAGTTCAAAAAAATGCTTTCCGAGCTTGATTTAGGGCTTGAAAACCGTCTCTCGGCAAAAGTGGGGCTGCTTTCGGGCGGTCAGCGCCAGGCGCTTACGCTTTTAATGGCGGTAATGAAAAAACCCAAGCTTTTACTGCTTGACGAGCACACTGCGGCGCTCGACCCGAAAACCGCCGCAAAGGTGCTGGAGCTTTCTGATAAGTTTATAGCCGAAGAGGGGCTTACCGCCATGATGGTAACCCACAATATGCGCGACGCAATAGCCCACGGCAACCGGCTTATTATGATGAACAACGGAAAAATAATACTCGATGTTTCGGGCGAAGAAAAGAAAAAACTCACGGTTGAATACCTGCTTGAGGCTTTCAGCAAATTGAGCGGCGAGGAATTTGCAAACGACAGAGCGCTGCTTAACTGATTTTTGCATTTTGGCACTTGAAAACTTTTTTAAATATGGTAAAATTAAATTAGATTAAAAAAAGGAGTTCTTATAAAATGGCAAAAGAAGTTTTGGTTGAAATATCCGCGCGCCACGTTCATGTAACAGACGAGGCACTTGAAATACTTTTCGGCAAGGGTCACAAGCTCACCCCGAAAAAGGATCTTTCACAGCCGGGTCAGTTTGCGTGCGAGGAAAAGGTTACCGTTGTAGGCCCGAAATCACAGCTTAAAGCGTCGATATTAGGTCCGACCCGCCCCGAAACGCAGGTTGAGCTGTCCCTTACAGACGCACGCTCCATAGGCGTTACCGCGCCCATAAGAGAATCGGGCGATATTAAGGGCTCGGGCGTATGTAAGCTGGTAGGCCCCGCAGGTGAAATTGAGCTGACCGAGGGCGTTATTGCCGCAAAGCGCCATATACATATGACCCCCGAGGACGCTGAAAAATACGGCATTAAGGACAAGCAGATTGTAAGCGTTAAAATCCCGACCGAGGGCCGCGCGCTTGTTTTCGGTGATGTTGTGGCACGCGTCAGCCCCAAATATAAGCTTGCCATGCACATAGATACCGACGAAGCAAACGCCGCTGCGGTTCCCGGCAGCTGCATAGGTGAAATTCTTGACTGATAACCCCGTAGGGCTTTACATTCACATACCCTTTTGCGCGAAAAAATGCGCGTATTGCGATTTTTACTCCGCCTGCGTTACAAACGAACTTACGGAAGAATATGTAAAAGGTCTTTGTGAATCCTTTAAAAATTGGGGCGGTAAAATCTGCCGCCCTGTTGATACTGTCTACTTCGGCGGAGGAACGCCGTCGCTTTTGGGGAACAGAATTGTTCCCCTTTTAAGGGCGGCGCGCTCCTCTTTTTGTATTACCGATAATGCCGAGATAACCGCCGAGTTAAACCCCGCGGGCAATTCCGGCGAATTTCTTTCCGCCTGCAAGTGTGCGGGTGTTAACAGGCTGTCGGTAGGCGCGCAAAGCGGGAGTGATGATGAGCTTTTGCTGCTCGGGCGAACGCACACCGTAAAGGACACCGCCGAAACGGTTAAAGCGGCGCGGGATATGGGCTTTAGAAACATTTCTCTTGATTTAATGTGCGGTCTTCCCTGCTCAAATACAGAAAGTCTTAAAAAAAGCCTTGATTTTACCGTGGGGCTTGAGCCGGAGCATATATCCGTATATATACTGAAAATAGAGGAAAACACCCTGTTTTATAAAAACAAAGCTACGCTGGCGCTGCCCGATGACGATGAAACGGCAGAGCAATATATGTATATATGCGAATACCTCGAAAGTAAGGGATATTTGCATTATGAAATATCAAATTTCTGCCGCCCGGGGTATGAAAGCCGCCATAACCTTAAACACTGGAACTGCGACGAATATTTAGGCATAGGCGCGGCGGCGCACTCGTTTATTGACGGAAAGCGATTTTTCTACCCCCGCAGCATTAAAGCCTTTTTAAACGGGGAGCCGCCTGTGCCCGACGGCGACGGCGGAGACGCAGCCGAATACATTATGCTCCGCTTGCGATTGTCGCGCGGGGTAGACTTTGCCGAATACCGCAGGCGGTTCGGGTCTGACCTGCCTGATAGCTTTATAAAAGCGGCGGAACGCCTGAAAAGTATAGGGCTTGTAAAAATAACCGAAGACGCGGTTGTGATAACCGACAGGGGTATGCCGGTTTCCAACAGCATAATAACCGAATTATTGGAGAATATATAATGAGAACGCTTAAAATTCATCTTATACGCCATGGAGCTACCGACGCGAATTATGACGGACGGTACATAGGCTGCAAAACCAATTTACCGCTCGCCCCCGAGGGGCTGAACGAATTGCGCCTGTTAAAGGACGATATTGATTATCCCGAAATTGAAAGGCTTTATTCAAGCCCCATGCTGCGCTGCCGCCAGACGGGAGCCGTGCTTTACCCCGATTTTGAACCCGTAACGGTTGAGGAATTAAAGGAATACGATTTCGGTTCGTTTGAGAATAAAACCGCCGCCGAGCTTGAAAGCAACCCGAATTTTATACCGTGGACATCCGGCAGGCTGTCAGCCCCGCCCGGGGGAGAGGATAATTCAGAATTTATAAAGCGCATTTGCGTAGGCTTTAATAAGATCGTGCTTGATATGATTGAAAGCGGGCTTACCGAAAGCGCCGTTATAATGCACGGCGGCGCTATTATGATGCTGCTCGGCGTTTCCGCCGTGCCTAGAAGTAAGCCCGTTGAATGGACGGCGGATAACGGCAGGGGCTATTCAGTAAGAGTTACCCCCTCGCTTTACCATAAAAGCGGCGTTATAGAGGTTTACGGTATTGTATGATTTATTAAATAAAATCCCGCTTTTCCGCGGGCTTACCGAAAATGAGGTGCGGGAGCTTTTAAGCCCGCAAAATACCCGAAAACGCATATTTGAAAAGGGCGAGACCGTGCTTTATGAAGGCGAGCCTGTAAGGGAAATAGGTATTGTGCTTTCAGGTAAGGTGATAATAGAGCTGAGCGACGCCTGGGGCAACAACAGCGTAATTTCAGGCGTGGAAAAGGGCGGCGCATTTGCCGAGGCGTATGCCTGCGTTCCCGGCTCTTTAATGCTGCAGCACGTCACCGCATATGAAAAAAGTGAAATTCTTTTTATTAACATTCAGGCGCTGCTTAAAACTGACGGCATAAAAAACGAAGCGCAGCTGAAGCTTTTAAAAAATTTGCTTACAGTTTGCGCTTCTAAAAATTTAAAGCTTTCCTCGCGTATGCTTAATATCACACCGAAAACCATACGCGCGCGGCTTATGTCTTATTTTTCGGAGTGTATTAAAACAACGGGTTCTTATACGTTTGATATTCCTTACGACCGCCGTCAGCTTGCCGATTACCTCGGTACAGACCGCAGCGCGCTGAGCGCCGAGCTTTCAAAAATGAAAAAAGAAGGATTACTGACCTACCGAAAAAATCATTTTGAAATATTTTCGGGCTGCCAATAGGGCGCTCAACATTCCCATTTGTATTTTTTCATATCAACCGTGCCGTTTTCTTTAAACTCAACGCCCTCATCTTCAAGCAAGGCGCACTGCTCGAAGAAGTGCGGCGCGGTTCTGCCCGCGGCGTTTACTACCCTGTGGCACGGGTAATCACCGTAATAGCCCGCAACGCTTAATACCTTGCCCACAAGCCGCGCGTTTCGCTCTCTGCCAATAAGCGCGGCTATCTGCCCATAGGTTGCAACTTTGCCCTCGGGAATTTCCGATACCGCGGATAATATTTCGTAAACCAAGTCTTCGGAGATTTTCATAGTATCATTTCCCGAAATTCATCCTCGTT
>URPQ01000094.1 GCA_900549755.1 uncultured Oscillospiraceae bacterium | reverse complement strand
CAACCGACTGAATGTAGCGGTGGTCATCCGCATTTTCAAAGCCCGATTGCAGTGTGTTGTGGTCTATATAAGCCACGCTGCGCTCGGTTTTAACGCGGTCAAGCCCCATGGTTTCAAACTCAAGGTATGCCATTGTGCCCGTAGCGTCCTGCGTTAAGGTCTGGTCGATTTTAAGCGCAACCTCGCTGCCCACGGTCATATCGCCCGAAAGCATATGCGCCTTAATAATTTTCTGTGCAATAGTGTAGCCCATAATTATTAGTCCTTTCTCATAATGTGTTTATAAGCGTTTTCAACATGCTCCGACGCATATTTTGCGGCAAGAGCGGTGTTTTTTGCCTCAATAGCCTCGTAAATTTTGCGGTGCTCCGCAACAGACGCTTCCGCGCGGCTTGAATTTGTAACAGAAGCGCGGCGGTATTTCTGAATTTTCTTGTGCAACGGCACAAGCGTATCGTAAAACGCGGTGCTGCCGCTTAATTTATAAAGTGTTTCGTGAAAGCGGCTGTCCATCAGCTTTATTTGGTCGGGGTCTTTTTTATTCAGGTAAAACTCCTGAAATTCAAGCGCCTCGCGCAGCTGTTTCAGCTGCTCCTCGGTGCGGTTTTTCGCCGCAAGCGCCGCAACCTGGCATTCAAGGCTCTTGCGTATCATAAAAATATCTTCAAGATCCTTTTCGTTAATGCCTATAACAACCGAACCTTTTCCCGATTCTTCAATAATGTGCTCCTGCTCCAAGCGGCGCAGCGCCTCGCGTATAGGTGTGCGGCTGACTCCCAACTCCGCGCTTAATTTGCTCTCGGTCAGAATTTCGCCGCGCTGATATTTGCCGCTTAAAATATCATTTTCAAGATGATCGAATACCTGATCTGCAAGGGATATTGTTTTATGTTCAATCATAACTTCTTCTCCTTAGGCAAACTAAAATCTTCCGCCCGTCAGCTCTTTTAAATGCTTTTCAAGCTCGCCGTCGGATATGGCGGTCTGTCTTCCGTTCTGATATTCCGTATCTACCCATTCCTTAAGGGCGATAACCGCGGGGTCCTTTTTATCAACCTCGTTTTCACCCTTTAAGCCGTAATTGTGGTTTATCCAGTAAGCTATTCCCGCAAGTCCGCTTGTTTTACCTACCAAAACGGAAGCAGGGCGGTTGAGTATCTTCTCGGTATCAAAAATATTGTAAATTTCCTCGTCCTTTAAAAGCCCGTCGGCGTGTATGCCCGCCTTTGTAACGTTGAAGTTTTTACCTACAAACGGGGTCATGGGCGGTATTTTATAGCCCATTTCCTTTTTGAAATATTCGGCTATTTCGGTTATAACCGTTGTGTCCATACCGTCAAGCGAGCCGCGAAGCGACGCATATTCCATTACCATAGCCTCAAGCGGAATATTGCCCGTTCTCTCCCCTATGCCGAGCAGCGAGCAGTTTACCGCCGAAGCGCCGTAAAGCCACGCGGTAGAGGCGTTTGCAACCGCCTTGTAAAAATCGTTATGCCCGTGCCATTCAAGCATTTCGCTCGGTACATCCGAATAGTGCTGCAAGCCGTAAATTATGCCCGGCACGCTGCGCGGCAGGGCAACCTCTGGGTACGGCACGCCGTAGCCCATAGTATCGCACGCACGAATTCTTACAGGAATTTTCGCCTGCGCCGACATTTTCATAAGCTCGTTTACAAAAGGCACCACAAAGCCGTAAAAATCCGCCCTTGTAATATCTTCAAGGTGGCAGCGCGGCACAACGCCCGCATCAAACGCATCCTTGATGGTTTCCATGTAGAAATCCACTGCCTGCCGTCTGGTCATGTTCATTTTTTTGAAAATATGGTAATCGCTGCACGAAACCAATATTCCCGTTTCCCTGATACCTAAGTCGCGCACAAGTTTGAAATCTTCTTTGCTGGCCCTAATCCATGTGGTAATTTCGGGGAATTTAAGCCCCAGCGCCTGGCATTTTTCAATTGCTTCCCTATCCTTTTTGCTGTAAACAAAAAATTCGGTCTGGCGGATTATTCCGTAAGGTCCGCCCAACTTTGACATAAGCTTGTATAGGTTGACAATCTGGTCTACAGTGTACGGCTCAACCGATTGCTGACCGTCGCGCAGTGATGTGTCGGTTATCCATATATCCTTCGGCATACCCATAGGCACCCTGCGGTGGTTGAACGCAACCCGCGGCACATCCTCATATGTATAAAAGTCGCGGTACAGGTTCGGCTCAGCCACATCCTGTAAGGAATATTTGTAATTGTCCTGTTCAAGTAAATTTGTTTTACCCGATATTTCAAGCAATGTATTCACCCTCTGTCAGTATCATTGTATACAATTATACACGCATTTTTGAATTTTGTCAATACATTTATAGTATCAGCTGTTTCAGTAATTTACTGCGGGCAAATATCCAAAGTGGACTTTACCTGTATTTTCCCTAAGTTTTGAAATATATTTTTTTAAATATTAGTTTAACAGCGTTTTTACAGTCATAGAATAAAAACTCAAAACTTAGAAGTTGTTCATTTACTGCTGAAAATTCGCCGGCTATATAATCACCAAATTCGCAATATCCGTCAAATAGATTGATATTCATATTTATACTTTTCACATCTTTAAATATCAAAGAAAATTGTTTTCCGCTTTTTTCCCAGAGGGTATTCACATCTATGACAGTACCGTTAGTTAAAGTTCTTTTTACTATTTGTAAATTTACTAATATACTGTCATGCATACCTGCTTTAGTACAAAAACAGAAAAATTTTTTAGAAAATCTTGATTTTATTGATTCTAAATATGAATAGTAAAGATTCAAATTTTTCTGCCAAGTAAGATCATCGGTGTTTAAATCTAAGTATTTCATTAATACCCCTCATTAATTATTAATACGTCTATTTTCTCTTACTCATAAAATATCAAACTTATATCTATTATCGTTTGAATCCGTGATGAACGCTACATCGGAATATCTTTTATTTATTATACTATCATAAATTGCTTTTGTAATATCGGTATTCCTGCAATATATTTCTGCAAATACACAATCATAAACCAAGAGCAACAGTTGACAATCGCTTTTTATAAATTCATCGTAGGAGCTTATATTGAAATATTCACTTTTCGATATATATGCCTGAAGCTTAAGGAAAATTATGTTACAATCACGTTTAATTAAATCGGCAAACTCCCGACCGTTGTAATCTGCTTTTTTAAAAAACAGAAGATTACTGTCTGTCTCCCAGACCTCCTCCTGATTCGGAACACAAAACCAGGAATACTTTTCTGTATCAACGCCTGCCAGTATGTTAAACAAGGGATTGCTTATTCCCTGTGAAATTTTAAAAGATAGTCCTCTGATCATAAAGCTCCTCCTATTAACCTGCTATGTATCTGTAAATCGCCTTTGTGATACCGCAACAGCAAACCCCATCAGAAATATCCCCTTACACCTTTAGTGGTTGTGATAATTTATCTTTGCCAAAAAAGAAAGAACTTTAGAAAAACAAATTCAGCCATTAAGATTTTTATGTTTAGTAAATGCTGTTTATATGAATAATTTTATAATTAAAACAAAAAATAACTTAAAAAATGATAAGGGTGATATTTTGGAGATCCTTAAGGTTATTATAACATCAATTGTTTCAATTATTGTGTTATTTTTGTTAACAAAACTGGTCGGAAACAAGCAGCTTTCCGAACTTAATATGTTTGATTACATTGTAAGCATTACAATAGGCTCAATAGCCGCCGAAATGGCTACCGAGCTTGAAAACCCCGAGCAGCCGCTTGTTGCCATGGTGGTTTACGGCGTTATTTCGTTTATTGTGTCGATCTGCTGCTCAAAATCGCTTAGGGTAAGGCGGCTTATTTTCGGTCATTCGGTTGTTTTAATGCAAAACGGCAAGCTGTACCGTGAAAATTTCAAAAAGTGCCGGCTCGATTTAAACGAGTTTTTAATGCAGTGCCGCTTGGACGGGTATTACGATTTATCCGCCATAGATACCGCGGTTATGGAAGCAAGCGGAAAAATAAGTTTTCTGCCGCGCGCTGCAAAGCGACCGCTTTCCCCTGAGGATATGAATATAGTTCCCGCAGGCGAGGGTGTGTTTTATAATGTTATAATGGACGGCAAAATTATGGATAAAAACCTGCAAAGCGCCGGAAAGGATAAAAACTGGCTTAATAACGAGCTGAAGGTTCAGGGATACAAAAAGGTCGAGGATATTTTTATAGCAGTGCTTGACAGCAGCGGCACGCTTAACGTTTTCACCGTGGGCGACGGCAAGCAGAAAAACGATATTTACGAGTAATTCCACTGTCAGCAGAGTTTGTTTTAAATCACCCTACCGACAGTTATTTTTAATTAGAATGATTTTTAAAACGGTTCATTGTTTCATCGCCCCAAACGGCATAATATAATATCGGGTGATATATAATGATGAAACTTTGCAAAATAATAAGAATTATAACCGTAGCGCCTGTTGCGGCGGCAGCTGCGGTAACGCTGCTTTTTATACACGGCAATTTCTTTGTAAGCAATATGCACTATATTGCCGCGCTTACAGCCCTTACGGTTATTCCGCTTTCGGCATACCCCGTAAGCCTTGTAAAAAAGGCGGATGAAAGGCGGAATTTTCAGCGCTCGCTTGCAATTGTTTTTTCGGTTGCCGGCTATATCGGCGGTATGCTGTTTGCTCTTTTAACAAGCGCGTCAGTCGGTGAACGGGTGCTTTATCTTACATATCTGCTTTCTGGCGTTGCCATTGCTTTCAGTTCTTTTGTTTTAAAAAAGAAAAGCAGCGGCCACGCCTGCGGTATTGCAGGTCCAGTAGCGCTGCTGGCTTACTATATTCATCCTTTGTATCTTTTAGGGCTTTTGCTGCTTTTGCCTGTCGGTTATGCGTCGCTTAAAATGAAAAGGCACACGCTGCCGCAGCTAATTTCCGGTTCGGTAATTCCTATTTTGTGCCTTTTTGCTTCATTGCTGTTATACAGCGCACTGTAATTTTGCGGCAGGTATGAAATATTCTTTATTCAAGTTTATTATATACCTGCCCTTTTTTTGCGCGTATTTAACGGTGGCTGCCGTGCCGCCCGATTGACCGTCATACCAGGTCAAAACATAATCTGTGTTATCAACTAAAAATGCGTTGCGCTTGAAATAGCAGCCCCTGTAGTATTTATTCGCCAGCATAACGGTTTCGTCTGCACGTTCTGCTATTTTTTCATACCTGCCGCGCCACGGCTCGGGAAAACCAACGCCCTGCCCTTCAAACGGCACCGCGCAAATAAGCCGCACATCGCTGTGATTTTCTTTAAGCAAAAGCACCGCCTCTGCCGCTAAAATATCAAACCCCATTGCCATACCGCTGTAAAAGGTTTTACAGCCTTTATTG
>URPQ01000093.1 GCA_900549755.1 uncultured Oscillospiraceae bacterium | reverse complement strand
AAAACGGTTAAAACCGCAAACGGCGGCAGTATTACGGCGGATAACTTAGCGCCGGGCGAATATACCGTAACGGAAGAAACGCCGGAGGAATATGCGGAGCGCGAGGCGCAGCATATTACCGTTACAAGCGGACAGACTGCAACCGTCAGTTTTAATAACACGCTTAAAAAATTCAAACTTACGGTAATAAAGGCAGACGCCGAACAGGGCGCGGCACAGGGAAATGCATCGCTTGCGGGGGCTGAGTACGGCATATATAAAGGTAATCAGCTTATGGATACCTATACGACTGACGCGGACGGCAGGTTTGCCACCAAATATTATGTATGCGGAAACGATTGGTCGCTTAAAGAGCTTGCGGCGGGCGAGGGTTATCTTGTAACCAAGGGCAGCGAACACATAGGCGCAGAGCCGAAGAATTATACCGCCGAGTATAACGGCATTTCTTTGAATGTTAAGGAAACGGTTAAAAAGGGTAAGATCGCAATAATAAAGCATTCGGACGACGGCAGCACAAAAATAGAAACGCCGGAAAAGGGCGCGGAGTTTGAGGTGTTTTTAAAGTCGGCAGGAAGCTATGCAAATGCCAAAGAAACCGAACGGGATACACTTGTCTGCGATAAAAACGGCTTTGCCAAAACCAAACCCCTGCCTTACGGCGAATATACCGTAAAGCAGACTAAAGGACAAAGCGGCAGAGAGCATATAGCTCCATTTAATGTGTTTATCCGTGAGGACGGCGAAACTTATCGCTTTTTAATAAATAATGCGGTGTTTAAGTCGGCGGTAGAAATAGTGAAAAAGGACGCGGAAACAGGAAAAATAATCCCTGCGGCGGGTATAGGCTTTAAGGTAAGAAATACCGATACGGGCAACTTTGTGGTGCAGCATATAACCTACCCGACGCCTGCGGATATAGATACCTATTATACGGATCTTACAGGCAAACTTATGCTGCCCGAAAAGCTGTCATACGGTAATTACGAAATTACAGAGCAATGCACGGCATACGGGTATGTGCTGAACGCCGAGCCTGTGGCTTTTAAAATTGACGGCAGTAAAACGGTAGTAACCGTTGAAAAGCGCAATATGCCGCAGAAAGGTATTATTCGAATACAGAAAAACGGCGAAGTGTTTGCAAGCGTTAATAAGTCTGACGGTGTGTACCAACCCGTTTTTGCAAACAAGGGTCTTGCGGGCGCGGTTTATGAGATTACCGCTGCCGAGGATATTATAACGCCTGACGGCACGCTCCGTTATGCAAAGGGAACGGCAGCAGATACCGTTACAACAGATAAAAAAGGCAATGCGGAAAGCAGACCGCTGTATCTCGGAAAATACACCGTAAGAGAAATAAAGGCGTCTTACGGTATGGTATTAAATGATAAAGCGAAATCTGTTGAATTGACCTATGCCGGAGAAACCGTAGAGATGACCGAAACGGCGATAGAATTATATAACGAGCGCCAAAAGGCAATGCTTTCACTTGAAAAGCTGCTTGAAAAAGATAGTGCCTTCGGTATAGGAGAAAACGAAGAAATTTTATCGGTGCAGTTCGGACTGTATGCGGCAGAGGAAATGACCGCGGCGGACGGCTCGGTTATCCCGACAGACGCTCTGCTTGAAACCGCAGGCTGCGATGAGAACGGCAAGCTGACCTTTAAAACAGATATTCCCGTAGGCGCAAAGCTCTATGTAAAGGAAATTTCGACCGATGAAAGATATATTTTGTCGGATGAAAAATATCCTGTTTCGTTTGAGTATGCAGGGCAGAAAACCGCGCTTGTGAAAATAAGTGTGAATGACGACGAAGCCATTAAAAACAATATCCTCTACGGCTCGGTCAGGGGACTGAAAATCGACCGTGAAACCGAAAGTGTAATTGCGGGTGCGGTATTCGGGCTTTTCCGCAATAATGAAACGGAATTTACCGATACGAACGCAATTTTAACCGCCGAATCAGATAAGGACGGTATTTTTACATTCGGCAGTGTTCCTTACGGCAGTTGGATAATTAAGGAGCTTAAACCCGCAAACGGGTATTTGCCGAACGATGAAATTTATCCCGTTTTAATAAACGAGAACGGACAGGAAATAGAAATTAAGGTTGTAAATAACCGCGTCCCGGAAATCCGGACAAAGGCCGCCGTAAACGGTGAGAAAACTGCTGCTGCGGACGACGAGCTTACGATTGAAGATACTGTATATTATACCCACCTTATACCGGGCAGAGAATACACCGTAAAGGGCATACTTATGGATAAATCCACAGGTGCGGTGCTGCTTGTAAACGGAAAAGAAATTACCGCCGAGATAACCTTTACACCCGAAAAAGCGGAGGGAGAAATAATTGTCCGCTATACCTTTGACGGCAAGAGTATAAAATGTCAGACGGATATTGTGGTTTTTGAAGCCTTGTACTGTGACGGAGAGGAGCTTGCGGTTCATGCGGATATTGAGGACGCAGAGCAGACCGTAACGCTTACCGTGCCGCCTGCGCCGTATATTCCCGCTCCGAAAACAGGGGACAATTCAAAACTCGGCTTTTGGATAGGTCTTGCCGCCGTTGCGCTCGGCGGGGTTATATCCGCAGGCATTATCCGTATTAAATCCCGAAAGGATGACGACGAATGATGAAGTGCGTGTATATCTGCGCTCCTCTCGGCGGAAATACGGAAGAAAACCTTAAAAAAGTAAGGCGATATGCCGAATATGCTTTAAGGTGCGGTACGGCTCCGGTCGTGCCGCATTTTTACGCGGAGTGCCTTGACGACGCAAATCCCGCGGAACGGGAAAAGGGTATATCGGCAGGACTTGCGCTTTTATGGCTCAGCGATGAAATGTGGATATTCGGGGATACCGTTACAAGCGGTATGCGGAATGAAATACAGTTCTGCAAAAACCTCAATATCCGCGTCCGTAATGTGCCGGACGAAGAAATTATGAAAGTAATCGGAGGTAAAAAATATGATTAAGAAAACGGCAAAAGTCCTTTTCTGTGTTTTGCTTGCGGCGGCGGTTTTGTCCGTATTTTCGGTAACCGTATTTGCAGCGGGAGATGTGGCTGGAGCTATTGAGAATACATGGAACGCAGCCAAGGGTCAGATTCAGACGGTCGTTAATAATGTGGTCTTTCCCGTGTGCGATATGATACTCGCAATTCTGTTCTTTGTAAAGGTAGGCACGGCTTACTTTGATTACAGAAAGCATGGACAGTTTGAATTTGCGGCGCCTTGTATCCTTTTTGCCTGCCTTATTTTCTGCCTTACCGCACCGCTGTATATCTGGTCTGTTATTTGAGTTTATTTCTCTGGACTTTCCGCAAAATATGTGGTATGTTGTTGTGCTTGAAGAAAGGAGGAAGTTCGGGTGAAATTTTTTGAGGAACTGTTTTCGGGTCAGCTGCACCCAATAGAGGAGGTAACATCCAACAACCCGGAATACAAGCTTAAAGCTAAAGAATTGGCGCTGTATTCCGCAAGGCTTGAAGGTGCGCTGACAGAGGAACAAAAGGAACTGCTTTGGCAGTACAGGGATACCCATTCGGATATAACGAATATTCTGCAGACCGAGGCATACCGCATAGGCGTTATACACGGAATGAAAATGAAAGAAGAACTTGAACCGCCGGACCGATGATCCGGCGGAACTTTTTCGGAGGTGAATTATTCTGAATTGGCTAAACGACCTTTTTGCCGGACTGAGTGAAAAAATGTCCGGCTTTATTTTTGATAAAATGCTGCAATGGATATATCTTGCGGTATACAGCGCCGTTGTGGAATTTTTTGAGCTTATGGGAAATATGGGCGCGGATATGTTCGGGCTTGAATGGGTAAAGGCAACGGTAAAGCTGTTCGGGCTTTTCGGGTGGTCTTTGTTTGCAGCGGGAACGGTTGTCGCCGTCTTTGATACCGCAATAGAGTACCAGTGCGGAAAGGCGAATATAAAGACTGCCGTGCTTAATATTTTAAAGGGCTTTTTTGCCTGCTCCCTTATAGGCGTACTGCCTGTGGAACTGTATAAGTTCTGCATAACACTGCAAAACATATTTTCGCGGGATTTAGCCGCATTAGCCACAGGTACTAAAAGCACGGGACTGTCCGAGCTTAGCTTATCCGCGCTTACAAACTTCTTTTTAACGGACATAGAGGCTAACATAAGTCTTTTCAATACGCTGTCATTGGTCGCATTCGCGTATTGTATTATAAAGGTGTTTTTCGCAAACATAAAGCGCGGCGGAATATTGCTTATACAAATGTCGGTAGGCGCGCTGTATATGTTCAGCGTACCGAGGGGATATGCGGACGGCTTTAATCAGTGGTGCAAGCAGGTAATAGCTATCTGCCTTACAGCGTTTTTGCAGACGACCTTGCTTTACCTCGGACTTATAACCTTTTCGTCAAATATGTTAATGGGGCTCGGAATTATGCTTGCGGCGGACGAAGTGCCGAAGATAGCGCAGACCTTTGGACTGGACAGCTCTGTAAGGGTAAATATGATGAATGTGGTTCACGCTACGACTACGGCGGTAAATCTTACCCGCAGCGTGGCAAAGGCTGTTTGAAAGCAGGGAGTATTATGGAATATTACAAAGAGGCAAACAAATTTTCAAAGAAATACGGTATGGACGCATTTAAGATAATTGCCGCATATGAGGACGCGGCGGATATTCCGCAAAACGAGCAGTATGCCGGCTGGTACGGAGATTACGGTATATTCGAGCCGTCGTTAAACGAGGATATGACCTATGATAAGCTCATCACCCGTTACAATGCTGGGCTTAAATACCTCGGAATTATTCATGAGCAGGCAAAAGCAGTATGCAGTCAATTTCTTTCAGATCAGCTTGCGGAGCATATCCGTGAGCAACTGAGCAACCATAACGCCGACGCGGAATACCGACCAGTATCTGTTATTACAAAAATGGATACGCCGGAATTTACAAAAGAAATGCTCGAAGTCGACCGGGATATGGAAGTCGACTGTG
The DNA here is from genome assembly GCA_900549755.1 of uncultured Oscillospiraceae bacterium. Lineage (GTDB taxonomy): Bacteria > Bacillota > Clostridia > Oscillospirales > Acutalibacteraceae > UBA737. The sequence goes on along the minus strand of URPQ01000093.1, from coordinate 513 downwards.
ACATATGCAGCGAGATAACCGTAGTTTTCAGGTGTTGGTTTGACGCAGACAAGAAATTCGCATTGCACATAAATGATATGGATGATGTATGGCTTAATATGTACGGAAAATATGACCCGTATGCCGATACACTGCGCATTGAATGTGAAATAGATAAGCTCGATGGCTGCGTGTATTTTGATTATGTCCCGACTGACGCGGAATCGCAGCTCATCAAGGATATGATAACGCAGAAAATCCGCGAGGAATACAGACAAACGCCGCAGGAGTTCTGCGAGGAAGCAAGAACTATTGAGAACGGGGGAATAACGCAATGACGAGATATATCTACCCGCAGAACCTCAAAGCCGCCGCCAATCTTTGGCTTTGGAGTATGCGGGACTTTGTGATTTTGGCGATAGCGGTGCTTTTGTCCGCCGTAATATTAGTGCAGCTTAAAACGGTTATGCCCGCCGCAGTAACGCTTTGCTACGGTTTTCTTACTATTCGCATGGACGATACAACCGTGCTTGA
>URPQ01000092.1 GCA_900549755.1 uncultured Oscillospiraceae bacterium | reverse complement strand
AAGGTGTGTCATTAAGCCATCTCGGCGTAATTATCGCGGCATATTTGAGGACGGCGGCGGAATTCCCGCTGCTTAATCGGTTTATAATGAACTGCAAGCCCTATGCCCGCAATGAGTTTTGCGTTGCAATGGTGGTGCTGAAATCCGGTCAGATGGACAACGGTACAATGTCAAAAATGTATTTCAATATGACCGATACCATTTTTGATGTTAATGATACGATAAATAAATATGTATCCGATAACCGCGAGGTTCCCGAAAAGAACGGTACTGAGAAAATGATCAAGATTCTTCTCGGCGCTCCGGGTGTGCTGCGTGTCGGCGTGGGGCTTTTTAAATTTATGGATAAGCACGGGCTGCTGCCTAAAAAGGTTATTGATATGTCACCCTTCCACAACAGCCTTTGCATTTCAAATTTAGCGTCTATACGCACCAATCATATTTACCACCACTGCTATGAGTTCGGCACAACCAGCGTGTTTATTACCATGGGTAATCTGCGCGAGGTTCCGAGAAGAAGCGGTGGCGAGGTTGTATTTGAGCGCTGCATACCGCTCGGCGTTGTAATGGACGAACGCATATGCTCGGGCAGCTATTTTGCCTTGGCTTTCCGCAAAATACGCAAATATTTGCGCAATCCCGAGCTTTTGGAGCTGCCGCCCGAGGTAGTGAACGAAGATCCTGATAAATAATACTTGATTTTATTACATAATTGGTATAAAATAATCTGTGGACTAATAAGGTCACAGATTATTTTCATATCGGAGGAATAATAATGTTAGTATCAGCAAAAGAAATGCTTACCAAGGCGAAAGCCGGCAAATATGCGGTAGGTCAGTTCAACATCAATAACCTTGAATGGACTAAGGCTATTCTTCAGACAGCCGAGGAATTAAAGTCACCTGTTATTCTCGGTGTTTCCGAAGGCGCAGGCAAATATATGTGCGGCTACAAGACCGTTGTAGGTATGGTAAACGGTATGCTTGAAGAAATGAAGATAACCGTTCCGGTTGCTCTTCACCTTGACCACGGCAGCTACGAAGGCGCTAAAAAGTGCATTGAGGCAGGCTTTTCTTCAATAATGTTCGACGGTTCTCACTATCCGATTGAGGAGAACATTGAAAAGACAAAGGAGCTTGTTGAAACCTGCAATAAGTTAGGTCTTTCCCTTGAGGCTGAGGTTGGTGCTATCGGCGGCGAGGAAGACGGCGTTATAGGCGGCGGCGAGGTTGCCGACCCGAAGGAATGCAAAATGATAGCCGATTTGGGCGTTACAATGCTGGCTGCGGGTATCGGTAATATTCACGGCAAGTACCCCGCTAACTGGACAGGCCTGCGTTTTGACACACTGGCTGAAATTCAGGAGCTTACAGGCACAATGCCCCTCGTTCTTCACGGCGGCACGGGAATCCCGGCTGATATGATAAAGAAGGCTATATCCCTCGGCGTTTCAAAGATTAACGTTAACACCGAGTGCCAGTTAGCTTTCGCAGCTGCTACCCGCAAGTACATTGAAGCAGGCAAGGACCTTGAGGGCAAGGGCTTTGACCCCCGCAAGCTGCTTGCAGACGGCGCTCAGGCTATTAAAGATACCGTTAAGGAAAAAATGGAGCTTTTCGGTTCGGTCGGCAAGGCTTAATATATGTAACAATTCAAACGGAGCTGCCGCTTTGCGGCAGCTCCATTTCTTTATTTCTTATATATTCCCTGCTTTTTTATATGCTGAAAAGCAGTTCGCCGTAGCTCGGGTAGGGCCAGCAATCCTTTGATACTACCGCCTCGGAGCTGTCGGCATATTTGCGGATATCGTTCATAAGCCGCAGCACCGTATCATGGTACATACGGGAGCGCTCGAGCATATCGGGCAGCTTTTCCGCCGTCATAACCGCCATTTTAAGCTCGGAGGTCAGCTTGTATATCTCGCTGCCCGCAGCGGAAAGCCGCGCTATAATCTCGGTATCGGCAAGCTCATCAAGCCTTACGCCCAAATTACGCTTGTTTATAAGGGCAGAGCATAGCCTGTCGGTATATTCACTTATTGCGGGAATAACCTCGCGGTTCATCATTTCAATAAGGGTGAGCGCCTCAATGTGGAGTATCTTTGAATAGTTTTCAAGCACTATATCCACGCGTGAGTTTATCTCGGCGCGGCTTAATACGCCGTGGCGCTCAAAAAGCGCAATATTTTCTTCGGTTTTAAGCAGCGGCAGCGCGTCGGGCGTGCTTTTCAGGTTCAGCAGCCCGCGTTTTTCAGCCTCCTTCTGCCATTCCTCCGAATAACCGTCGCCGTTGAATATTATGCGGCTATGCTTTCTTACCGTTTCCTTTATTATCTTTTTAATTTCGGCTTCGGTGTTTTCCGCTTTTTCAAGCCTGTCGGCAAAGTCGGCAAAAACGTCGGCTACCATGGTGTTAAGCATTACGTTTGTATCGGATATAGATGAGGCGGAGCCTAACATTCTGAACTCAAACTTATTTCCCGTAAACGCAAAGGGAGAGGTGCGGTTGCGGTCGGTATTATCCTTACGTATATAGGGAATTATATCCGCCCCAACCGTCATTTTAACCCGCTTAGCGTTATCGTGATGCTGACCGCTTGCTATTGAGTAGAGCAGCTCGGTAAGCTCATCGCCCAAAAACATTGAAATTATGGCGGGCGGCGCCTCGTTTGCGCCGAGGCGGTGGTCGTTGCCCGCAGTCGCAACCGAAATTCTGAGCAGATCCTGGTGCTCGTCAACCGCGCGTATAACGGCGGCTAAGGTGAGCATAAACAGCAAGTTTTCACCCGGGTTTTTACCCGGGCTTAAAAAGTTCAGCCCCGTATCGGTTGAGAGCGACCAGTTATTATGCTTGCCGCTGCCGTTTACCCCGTCGAACGGTTTTTCATGCAGAAGACACACAAGTCCATGCCGCAAAGCGGTTTTCTTCATCATTTCCATTGTAAGCTGGTTGTGATCCGCCGCAATGTTTGTAGTGGTGAATATCGGCGCTAATTCGTGCTGTGCGGGCGCCACCTCGTTGTGCTCGGTTTTAGCAAGCACGCCCAGCTTCCAAAGTTCATTATCAAGATCGCGCATAAACGCCGCAACCCTCGGCTTTAAAACGCCGAAATAGTGGTCGTCCATTTCCTGTCCCTTCGGCGGCATTGCACCTATAAGCGTTCTTCCGCAATAGATGAGGTCAGGGCGCTTATCGTACATTTTTTTATCTACTAAGAAATATTCCTGCTCGGGTCCTACGGTGGTATTTACCCGCTTCACATTTTCAAGCCCGAATATTTTTGCAATTCTGAGTGCCTGCTTGTTTATTGCGTCCATACTGCGCAGCAGCGGTGTTTTCTGATCGAGCGCCTCGCCGCAGTATGAGCAAAACGCCGTGGGAATACAAAGCGTATCGTCCTTTACAAACGCATAAGAACTGGGGTCCCACGCGGTATATCCCCTCGCCTCAAAGGTGGCGCGAAGCCCGCCCGACGGGAAAGAAGACGCGTCCGGCTCGCCCTTTATAAGCTCCTTGCCGGAAAATTCCATAATAATTCCGCCGTCCTCTGTGGGGGAAATAAAGCTGTCGTGCTTTTCGGCGGTAATGCCCGTGAGCGGCTGAAACCAGTGCGTATAGTGCGTGGCGCCCTTTTCGATAGCCCAGTCCTTCATAGCCGAGGCTACGGTATCGGCTATGCTGCTGTCAATACCGGTACCCTCTTTTATGGCGCTTTTCAGCGCCTTGTATGTATCCTTCGGCAGCCTTTCCAGCATTACCGAATCGTTAAAAACATTACTTGCAAAAATTTCATTTACCGTTTTCAAAGCTCTACCTCCGCAAAATTATACTTAACTATTATAATCTTTCGCGGCGGCTTTGTCAATCGCCGTAGAGCAAACGCCTAATTTTGGAAAGCAGGCAGCCGTTTTCAGTTTATAATTCCGCCGTTTTTGCAAAGCTTACTTATATAATTTTGCCACATAAGCATATCGGGCACTGTCAAATCGGTGTCCGATTTATCAATAATATAGTTAAATGCCTCGTCTTCAAGCCCGTTTTCCGCAACCGACCGCATAATAGCGGGAATTATTAAGCGCAGCTGTTTTTCGCTTTCGGTGCTGCGGCTCATAATATCCGACACCTGAACGCCGGTATATCTCACCTGTTCGCCGTTATCATCTAATGTTATTCCGCCGGCATAGTCTATTATCGCCGCCAGAACGGATAAATCGCCCTTGATTTTAAAATCCTCGGAATATCCGAAATCCGTCGCGTCGAAATCCTCTGCCTGCGGAATTATAACGCTAACCTTTTCATTGGTAAAATCAAGATACACAAAGGCGCGGTTCCCAGCTATATCAAAAAATATTCCCTTATTATCGGGCATGGAAAAGCTGTACGGGATTTTTGAGACCTGCCCCTCGGCGGGGCGAAAGCTCCGTCTTAGGTAAACATACCCGCCCGAAACCAGCACGGCGCAGCTGAGCAGGCACATAACGGTTAATTTAATATAAAACATTTTTTGCTTTTTCACATTTATCACCGATAGTATTATCGGCAAAATGTTTTATTTATATACAGTAATACTCCTTCAAAGCGGCTATTGCCCGCATTTCAAGCTGATGCACCGCCTGGCGGGAAATGCAAAGCAGGTCTGAAATTTCGCTGTCGGTAAAACCGTAAAAATATCTGTATGTAAGCACGGCGCGCTGCCTGTCGGATAATTTTAAAAGCCCATCCTTTAATGACAGCGCCTCCTCAGGTTCAAAAAAGTATTTAGTGCTGTCTTCAAATAATTCATCACTGCATTTCATCGCTATGTCCGCCTTCTTAGAAAGTGCTATGTAATAATTGCGCAGCGACACCGCAATATATCTGTTCATCGCGTCGCTTTCATCGGGGTAAAACTTGTCCGTATCCACCGAATATAAAAGCTCCATAAAGAATAATGTAATATCTCCGCAGCCGTCTTCGCCGATTTTTTTGCCGTAGTAATTTATAAGCCGCGAAAAAACATCATAAATTGCCTGAAAATTCGACATATCGCCTCTTTTAATTTCCTTGATGATTTCAATGATTTTGTAATTTTCCATATTTTTTCCTCCCTTTAATAAGCAGAAAGGAAAAAATCCGGCTTTTGTAAACGTTATTTGATAAATTTTTCCCTTTCGGGGAAAATTTTACATTTATATTTAAAAAAAATATAAAAATTAGAGTAAAAGGGCGAAAAACAAGAGTAAAATGTAATTTTTACATTAAAATATAATATTTTAAGAAATATATTGACATTTTATAGTAAATACGGTATAATATCTTTTGTCGAAAAATGTCGAAAAACATAACGAAGGGACGAATTATGATGCGGATAGCAATATGCGACAGCGATATAAAATGCGCTGAAAAAACAAAAAATATGATTTACGATTATGCCAATAAACGCCGTTTGGAATTATTGGTGCAAATTTATGATTCAAGCGAAGCCTTGCTCGAAAGCGAAAATAATTATCTGCTTATAATTCTTGATTATCATATCAACGGGCTTAACGGGCTTGAAACCGCAAAGCAGCTGCGCAGAAAAAATTGCCGCAGCACAATTATGTTTTTAAG
>URPQ01000091.1 GCA_900549755.1 uncultured Oscillospiraceae bacterium | reverse complement strand
AGAGACGTTCACACAGACCCTGGAAACCGAACGTTAAAAAGGTTAAGGCAATCGTAAACGGCACTCCGCGTCGTATCAATGTTTGCACCCGCTGCCTGCGTTCAGGTAAAGTTACCCGTGCAATCTGATGTTTGAAATGCAAAATGCTCTCGGCGGAAGCTGAGGGCTTTTTTGTTTTTGGAGGTTATCTATTTATGATTAAGGCGGTTTTGTTTGACCTTGACGGCACCCTTGCAAATTCTATTGAGGATTTAGCCGACAGCACCGAAAAAGCACTTGAAAAGCTGGGTTTTCCGGGGCATACCCTTTCCGAATACAAATATTTTGTGGGGGACGGAATACCTAAGCTTATAGAGCGCGCGCTGCCCGAAAGCGGGCGCGATGAAAAAACGCTTAATACCTGCCTTGAGCTTTTTATGGAGGATTACAGGGTACATTATCACGATAAAACCAAGGCGTATGACGGCGTGCGGGAAATGCTTGCCGATTTAAAGAAAAGCGGGCTTAAATTAGCCATTATTTCAAACAAGGCGCAGGAAATGGCTGAAAAGGTGGTAAGAAACCTTTTCGGTGATATATTCGATTTTGTGGCGGGAAAGCGCGAGGGCTACAAAACAAAGCCCGACCCCGCATTAACACTGCTTGTAATTCATTCCCTCGGTGTAGCCCCCGCAGAGTGTATTCTGGCGGGCGACTCAGGTATGGATATGGCGGCGGCGGTAAACGCGGGCGCACTGCCCGTAGGTGTGCTTTGGGGCTTCAGAACGGCGGAGGAGCTGCGGGAAAACGGCGCTGAGTATCTTATGTCCGCCCCCGCGGAAATAACGGAACTGATAGGAGAATTAAATGGATAAGGAAATAAGCTATACTTCAACCAAAATTTCATCATACATAGGCTATTTTGTTCAGGCAATAGTAAATAACTTTCTGCCCATACTTTTTATAGCCTTGCAGGACGTTTACGGTATAGGCTATGAAAAGCTCGGAAGACTGGTTATGTTCAACTTTGTAACCCAGATGATAACCGATATTTTATCCCCCAAAATAATTGCGAAAACAGGCTACCGCAGGGCGGCAATAATGTGCCAGTTTACCGCGGCGGCAGGGCTTGCGGCTGCGGCGTTTCTGCCGAGAATAATGTGGGACCCGTATGTGGGAATTGTAATCGCGATTATAATTTACGCCTTTGCAAGCGGGCTTATGGAGGTTATTTTAAGCCCGATGATTGAAATGCTCCCGACCGATAACAAGAGCGGCAATATGTCGCTTTTACATTCGTTTTACTGCTGGGGGCAGGCTATAACCACTATCGGCACCACCCTGCTTTTGCACGCGTTCGGCTACAAGGGCTGGTCGTATATACCGCTTTTGTGGGCTATAATTCCCTTTTTCAATGCGTTTTCATTCTTTAAAGTACCGATAGTCGAACCCGAGCCGGAAAGAAAAAGCGACAGCTTTAAAACGCTGTTTAAAACCCGCCTTTTCCGCTGCTTTATGATTATGATGCTCTGCTCGGGCGCCGCTGAAATTGCAATGGCCGAGTGGGCTTCAATGTTTGCGCAAAAGGCGCTCGGAATTTCAAAGGTAATAGGCGACCTTGCAGGTCCCTGCGCGTTTGCGGTGTTTATGGGGCTGGGGCGTGTGCTTTACGCCGCATTTTCCGAAAAAATATCCTTTAAAAAGACGGTAATAGCCATGAGCACGCTTTGCGCCGCCTGCTATTATGTTGCGGCGTTTTCAAAAAGCCCGATACTTGCGCTTTCGGCTTGCGCGCTTTGCGGCTTTACCGTAAGCCTTTTTTGGCCGGGAACCCTTTCAGCCGGCAGCCGCGCGTTTCCCAAGGGCGACGCGGTTATGTTCAGCGTTTTTGCAATGTGCGGCGATATAGGTTGCTGCATAGGTCCGTGGCTTTTGGGAATTATAGCGGACGTAACCAACCTGCACGTGGGCTTTGCGGTGTCCTCTGTCTTCCCTATAATAATGATTATAACCGCGGTGCTTTTCTTTAAGGAAGAAAAAATTGCAGGCAAGCAAACACCGTAAAATAGCAAAAATACTATATTTTCAGCGTTTTTTTGAAAAAATAATGTAATTATTGTTTTTTTAGTTACAAAAGTTGGTTTTATTTTATACATAAAATGTTTACAATTAAACTATTGACATTATTCGACAGTAAATGTATAATAATAACATAAAATAAACATAAAAAATTGCAGCAAGAAGCCTTGCTGCAATAATATGGAGCTGAAGATGGGACTCGAACCCACGATCTGCTGATTACGAATCAGCTGCTCTACCATCTGAGCCACTTCAGCAATTCTATTTATTGATTATACCAAGTTATTTGGTTTTAGTCAAGTATAAAAATAAATTATTTTGAAAGGTCGTTCCTGAATATGGGATACACAGTAAATCAAAGAGTTGCAATATACAGAAAAATGGCTAACCTTACCCAAACTGAAGCAGCCGAACGTCTCGGAATGAAATGCAGTACATATTCGCAAATGGAGCGCAAGGGCCATATAAGTGTAGATAAGCTTATAGCAATTGCGGCAGCCTTCGGCATTGAGCCTTCGATTTTACTTCGTGATCCTATGGAGCTTACCTCAGAGCAGAGCCGCCCTGTCGAGCAGCCGGCAGCGCCTGCAAAGCCCGAAATGCCTATTTTCCGCGAGCCGGTTGTAGCCCCAACCTCGCGTCCGGCGTTTGTAATATCGCGCAATGAGGAAAATATGCTTACCATACTCCGCAATCTTCCGAAAGCGGATCTTGATGAGGTTCGCAGCCTTATAAACGAGAAATATCAAAATTCCAAAAAGAAGAAGTAGTTTTGTATTGACAGAAAGCGTCAGCCATACGGCCGGCGCTTTTTTTGCAAAACAGAAGCCAAAAAAGACCGATATACACTAATATTTAAAAAAATTTATTTTTTTGCAAAAAAAGCTTGATTTTTGGTTTCGGGTATGTTATTATACTACGGTACGCTGCCTAATTGCGGCGTGAAACATGCGTTGATGCGGGAGGTGGCCGACCTTGAGTCGGGAAATTTCCGCGGAGTATGTCCGATTTTAAACCGGGCGAAAAGTCAGGAAGTATATAGGAGATCTTGCGGCTCTTGTATACAGCGGCAGAGCGATCTGCTGTCCGGAATTGTCTGTGACCCCAGCAATGCCGGTTTTATAATGCGCAGTAAAGAAAAACACGGCGCGTTGTAAGTTTTGCCCGCCAACTACTTAAGGAGGCGAATTTCACATGGCAGTGAAAGAAAAAATCCGTATTCGTATCAAAGGTTACGACCACGCGCTTGTAGACCAGTCCGCTGAGAAAATAGTGGAAACCGCTAAACGTACAGGTGCAAGGGTATCAGGCCCCGTGCCGCTGCCCACCGAAAAAGAGGTTGTTACCATTCTCCGCGCCGTTCATAAATATAAGGACAGCCGCGAGCAGTTTGAAACGAGAACGCACAAAAGGCTTATTGATATAATCAGACCTTCCAACAAAACTGTTGAAGCTCTGACTAATCTTGAGCTTCCCGCCGGTGTAGAGATTGAAATTAAACTTTAATCACGCACCGCAGGTCAAGTTGGTGAAAACCAACCAATAACCAAAGGAGGAAAATCATATGAAAAAGGGTATTGTGGGCAAAAAGCTCGGTATGACTCAGCTTTTTGACGCAAACGGAAACGTTGTTCCGGTTACCGTTATCGAGGCAGGCCCCTGCGTTATTTCGCAGAAGAAGACCGCCGAGAACGACGGCTACGAGGCTGTTCAGATAGGCTACGGCGATTTGAAGGCTTCTAAGGTAAACAAGCCCCAGAAGGGTCATTTCCAGAAGGGCGACGTTGCTCCGAAAAAGGTTCTTCGCGAGTTCCGCTTTGAAGATATCAGCGCTATGAACGTAGGCGATATAATCAAGGCTGACGTATTTGCAGAGGGCGAGTCGGTAGACGTGCGCGGCACTTCAAAAGGTAAGGGCTACGCCGGCACCATTAAGCGCTGGAACTTCGGAAGACTTAAGGAAACTCACGGTACAGGCCCTGTTCACCGTCACGGCGGTTCCTTGGGCGCCTGCTCAACTCCGTCAAGAGTTTTCAAGGGAAAGAAAATGGCAGGACACCTCGGCAATGAGCGCGTAACCGTTCAGAACCTGAGTGTCGTTAAAGTAGACGCGGAAAAGAACATCATCGCCGTTAAGGGCGCCGTTCCCGGTCCCAAGGGCGGAATAGTGGTTCTTTTCGACAGCGTTAAAGCGTAAGGGAAGGAGTGTTCTAAATTATGCCTAATATAGCAGTAGTCGATATGGCGGGCAAAAGCGTGGGAGAAATCACCTTGAGCGACGCCGTTTTCGGAATAAAGCCTAACGCGGCGGTTATGCACGCGGCGGTTGTAAACTACCTTGCAAACAAACGTCAGGGCACGCAGTCCACTCTGACTCGTACCGAGGTATCGGGCGGCGGCAAAAAGCCGTGGAGACAGAAGGGTACCGGTCACGCAAGACAGGGCTCTACCAGAGCTCCGCAGTGGAGACACGGCGGTATAGTTCACGCGCCGAAGCCGAGAGATTATTCTTACTCTCTCAATAAAAAGGTTAAGAGACTGGCTCTCAAATCCGCTTTGTCGGATAAGGTGCTCACAGGCGATATGATAGTTCTTGACGAGCTTAAAACCGAGACCTACAAAACCAAGGTCGTTGCCGATTGCTTAAAGGCAATAGGCGCGGGTAAAAAGACTCTCATAGTTCTTGAGGATAACAACGCGTTCGCCGTAAAGAGCATTGCCAACATTGCGGGTGCGAAATCCGCACAGGTCGGAACAATCAACACCTACGACATAATCAATGCCGACACTCTCGTGGTGGTAAAGAATGCCGTAGCAAAGCTTGAGGAGGTGTATGCATAATGAAAACCGCACAGGATATCATTATAGCTCCGGTAATTACCGAAAAGAGTATGTCGGGTATAGCCGATAAGAAATACACCTTTAAGGTAGCTAAGGACGCTAACAAGATTGAGATAGCCGACGCTGTCGCAAAGCTTTTCAAGGTTGATGTTGCTAAGGTCAACACAATCAACGTTCGCGGTCAGGCAAGGCGTATGGGCCGTTACAACGGCTACACCGCAGCCTGGAAAAAGGCAATCGTTACTTTAAAGGCTGATTCAAAGCCGATTGAGTTCTTCGACGGTCTTATCTGATAACCGCGACCGGGAAATCAAGGATTTCCGGTGATGTATGAAGTCGAAAAATTGACTTCGCTAAGCCAAAACAGGAGAGTGAAACAAATGGCAATTAAATTTTACAAGCCGACTACTCCGGGCCGCCGCAATATGACAACTATGGATTATTCCGGGTTATCAAAGGTTGCTCCCGAGAGAAGCTTGCTTGAGCCTATTAAAAAGAATGCCGGACGCAACAGCTACGGCAGAATCACCGTTCGCCACAGAGGCGGCGGAAACCGCAGAAAGTACAGAGTTATCGATTTCAAGAGAGAGCGTTTCGGTATATCCGCTACCGTTCAGACTCTTGAGTATGATCCGAACCGCTCTGCGTTCATCGCCCTCGTTCAGTATGAGGACGGCGAAAAGCGTTATATAATCGCTCCGCAGGACTTAAAGGGCGGCGATAAGATA
>URPQ01000090.1 GCA_900549755.1 uncultured Oscillospiraceae bacterium | reverse complement strand
CAATTTTGTAGGAATACACGCCCGAGCAGCGCACCGAAACGTCTATATCCAGCCCTATCTTACTATCCACCACACGGAACGGAATGGGGTTCGGTGTGCCGAATTTGTTATCAATAAGCTCCTTTGTGTTGAAATAGTACACGCGCTGATCCTTGCCGGTATCGCCGCCGTATGTAAAGCGCTTGCCTATTGTTTTAAAGGTTTCCTTAATGCTCTCACCGAGGCTGCCCGAAAAAATTGAAGGCTCTGTTGAGGTATCATATGTAAATTCGCCCGGCTCAGCGCAAACCTCAACAACCTTGCCCTGCTCCACAATTATCATACACTGCCCGTCTGCCACGGCAATGCCCGAGCCGTTCGAGATGATGTTGTCGCTCGCCTTGGTGTTTGAGGAACGCCCGCTCACACGCTTTTGTCCCTTAGTAACAAGCACTTCCTTCGGAATTGCCTCGCAGCAGAAAAATTCCTTCCACTGGTCTGCCAATGTGCCGCCCAAAGCGCCTACTCCCGCTTTAATAAGTCCCATAATAAAAAGCTCCTTTCGGTCTTAATACATATTTAGTATTACCTGTTTATCATTATACACTGGTTTTTCGCAATTGTCACGGTTATTTGCGACATTATTCGGGCAAAAATGCATTTTTATTGCTTATTTCTACTAAAAGCGACTGTTTTTAGGCGATTTTCACATTCAGACTAATAAAAAACAGCCCCGCCGCCATTACAATCCGGGTTGCAATAGCGGCGGGGCATTAAATTATATGAAATAATACTGTGCTGTCAATTAAGACCGAAGCTTACCGAAAGCGCCTTATCAACAAGCCCCATTGAGCTCATATCAAGGCAACCCATTTTTTCCTTCAAGCGCTGCTTGTCTATGGTTCTGACCTGCTCCAACAATACTATTGAATCCTTCGCAAGACCGCAGCCGTCGGCATTTACTGAAATGTGCGTAGGAAGATTGGTTTTATCGCGCTGGCTGGTTATAGCGGCTGCAATAACCGTAGGGCTGTATTTATTCCCCACATCGTTCTGTATTATAAGTACAGGGCGCACGCCGCCTTGCTCAGAGCCTACAACAGGGCTTAAATCGGCATAGTATATTTCTCCCCGCTTTATATTCATTTTTATTTCACACTCCGCTTAAATACTGGTAGGTTTGGCTCTCGTCAGCCTAACCTGATTATATTTTTACCTGTATTTACAGAATTTAATCAAACAAAATTTATTTGTCCGATAATATTTTATGTTTTTTTATGCGGAGTGTTACACAAAGAGCAAACCGGCAGAATCCCTCCTGCCGGCTCAGTCTGTCGATAAACCCAAGAATTTATTTTTGCGGCGGTAACGCCGCTTTTTTTGTTTTTCCGCTGACAAGTGCGGCGGAAAAACACCTTCCGCAATTATTACGGAAAGTAAAGGCGCCGCTATAAGCGCCGTTACACATTTTTTATCCTTTTTAATAAAAAGCTGCTTAATAAATACAGGAAAAGAAAAGTAACATAAGTGAAAAGAAAAAAGTATAAAATATACTTCCGTTGTACCAATAGAATTCCTCTACTGCAGATTCAGGAAGATGCGTACACAGCGCAAGAATTATGCAGGTCAGGGTTATTGTGCTGTATTTTGAAAAATTCAGAACATCACAGCAAAGCAATTATTGAAGAATGTTCCCTGTATGCTTTTACGGTAAGCGCCGCATAACCAAAATCATCATAACTCGGATGGTCATAAAAACCGATAATAACCATAGGGATAAGCAAAACGGTTAATACCGCAATGCTGCAAAAAGCAATTTGTTTTTGCGACAACGAGTATTTCAAACGATTCATATTTCCTCCTCATTATATATTATTACAGCATTTACGCCCCAATTTTGTAAACCGGGGCGTAAATGTTATTCAAATAAATATTTTTTATTCGCCGTAAAGCTTTAAGAGCTTTTCAAGGTGCGCTCTGCGCGCCTTTGCGGTCTCGGCAGCCTTATCGAACAGAACCTCTGCGCGCTCGGGGAAGGAGCGTGTGAGTGAGGAGTAACGCGCCTCGCCCATAATGAAGTCCTTATAGTCGGCGGTAGCCGGCTTGCTGTCGATAGTGAACGGATTCTTGCCCTCTGCCTTAAGCGCGGGGTTGTAACGGAACATATCCCAGTAGCCGCAGTCAACAGCCTTCTTCATTTCCTTCTGGCAGTTAACCATTCCGCCCTTAATTGAGTGCATTTCGCACGGAGCGTAACCGATAACGAGCGACGGACCGTTGTAAGCCTCAGCCTCTTTAAGAGCCTTGAGGGTCTGGTTCATATCAGCGCCCATAGCTATCTGCGCTACATAAATGTAGCCGTAGGACATAGCGATTTCGGCAAGGCTCTTCTTGGCGATTGCCTTACCGGCAGCCGCGAACTGTGCAACCTGACCGATGTTGGAAGCCTTTGAAGCCTGACCGCCTGTGTTGGAGTAAACCTCGGTATCGAATACCATAATGTTTACGTTGTTGCCCTGTGCCAAAACGTGGTCAACACCGCCGAAGCCGATATCATAAGCCCAACCGTCGCCGCCGAATATCCAAACGGACTTCTTGGAAAGGTATTCCTTATGGTTAAGAACATCCTTGCAGAGTGCGCAATCGGCATTTTCCTTTTCAAGAACAGCGGCAAGCGCCTTTGAAGCGTCGGAATTCTTAGCGCCGTCATCAAGAGTGGCAAGGTATTCTTCCGCAGCGGCTTTAAGCTCTGCGCTTGCCTTATCCGATTCGGTCATCTGCTTAACTTCGCCTATAAGACGGTCGCGTATAGCTTTCTGACCGAGGTACATACCGTAGCCGTGCTCTGCGTTATCCTCAAACAGAGAGTTAGCCCATGCGGGACCGTGACCCTCGGCGTTTGTGGTGTACGGAGAGGTAGCGGCAGGACCGCCCCAAATGGACGAGCAGCCGGTAGCGTTGGAAATATACATTCTGTCGCCGAAAAGCTGAGTTACGAGACGTGCATAAGAAGTCTCGGCGCAGCCGGCGCAGGAGCCTGAGAATTCAAGTAGCGGCTTTTTGAACTGAGAGGTGATAACGTTTGCGTCGGTTGCAACGTCCTTCTTCTCGGTTACCTTTGCTACGCAGTAATCGAAAGACTTCTGCTCTTCAAGCTGCGATTCCTGCGGAACCATTTTAAGAGAGTTGGTCGGACATACACCTATACAAACTCCGCAGCCCATACAATCGAGCGGAGAAACGGTCAAAGCGTACTTGTAGTCTGTCTTAAGGAACGGCTTGGGTGCAACCTTTAAGGTATCGGGTGCGGCAGCCACTTCTTCATCGGTCAGAACAAACGGACGGATCGTAGCGTGCGGGCAAACAAACGCGCACTTATTGCACTTAGCGCAGGTATCGGGGTTCCACTCGGGAACCATAACCGCAACGCCGCGTTTCTCATAAGCGGAAGCGCCCTGCTCAAACGTACCGTCAGCATAGTCTACAAATGTAGAAACAGGCAGTGAATCGCCGTTCATAAGGCCTACGGGCTTCATTATATCGTCAACCATTTTAACGAGCTTTGCAGGGCCCTCTTCCTTAACGGGAGCGGTGTTGTCCACAGCATTAGCCCAGTCAGCCGGAACGTCAATTTTAACGTAAGCGGTAGCGCCTGCGTCGATAGCCTTTTCGTTCATTTCAACTATCTCTTTGCCCTTCTTCATAAACTTCTGGGCTTTTTCCTTCATATAGCCGATAGCCTCAGCCTCGGGAAGAACCTTTGAAAGCGAGAAGAAAGCAGACTGCAAAACGGTGTTGGTACGCTTGCCGAGACCTATTTCAGCCGCAATGTCAATAGCATTTACGGTGTAAAGCTGAATGTTATTCTTAGCGATATAGCGCTTAGCTTCAGCCGGCATATGGTGGTTAAGCTCGTCAAGATTCCACTGGCAGTTAATAAGGAATACGCCGCCGGGTTTAACGTCATTAACCATCTTGTAGCCCTTTGTTACATAAGACGGGTTGTGGCAGGCAACAAAGTCAGCCTTGTTTATGTAATATGGGCTCTTTATCGGCTTATCGCCGAAACGCAGGTGAGAAATGGTAATACCGCCGGTCTTCTTCGAGTCATACTGGAAGTAAGCCTGAACGTATTTATCGGTATGGTCGCCGATAATCTTAATAGAGTCTTTGTTGGCACCAACGGTACCGTCGCCGCCGAGACCCCAGAACTTACATTCAATAGTGCCCTCTGCTGCGGTGTTCGGAGCTTCCTCCTCGGGGAGTGAAAGGTTGGTAACATCATCGTTAATACCGATGGTGAAGTTGTGCTTGGGCTCAGCCTTATCAAGCTCCTTGTAAATAGCAAAAATGCTTGAAGGCGGTGTATCCTTAGAGCCGAGACCGTATCTGCCGCCTACAACAGCGTCGATATGTCTGCCCTCTTCTGCAAGAGCGGCAACAACATCAAGATAAAGCGGCTCGCCCAAAGCGCCGGGTTCCTTAGTTCTGTCAAGCACTGCGATCTTCTTAACGGTGGACGGAATAGCCGCAACCAGCTTGTCCGCTTTGAAGGGACGGTAAAGACGTACCTTTACAAGACCTACCTTTTCGCCCTTTGCGGTTAAGTAATCAATAACCTCTTCCGCAACGTCGCAGATAGAGCCCATAGCCACAATAACCTTTTCGGCGTCGGGTGCGCCGTAGTAGTTAAAGAGCTTGTAATCGGTGCCGATCTTCTCGTTGATCTTGTCCATATACTTCTCAACGATACCGGGTATAGCGTCGTAATACTTATTGCAAGCCTCGCGGTGCTGGAAGAAAATATCTCCGTTTTCGTGAGAGCCACGCATTACGGGGTGCTCGGGGTTTAAAGCGCGCTTTCTGAACGCCTCAACCGCATCCATATCGCACATTTCCTTAAGATCTTCGTAATCCCAGATCTGAATTTTCTGAATTTCGTGTGAGGTTCTGAAACCGTCAAAGAAGTTGATAAACGGAACTCTGCCCTCAATAGAAGCTAAGTGAGCAACAGGACCTAAGTCCATAACCTCCTGCGGGTTTGTTTCGGCAAGCATTGCAAAGCCGGTCTGACGACATGCGTAAACGTCCGAATGATCGCCGAAAATGTTAAGCGCATGGCTTGCTACGCAGCGAGCCGATACGTGGAAAACGCAGGGGAGCAATTCGCCCGCTATTTTATACATGTTCGGGATCATAAGTAAAAGTCCCTGCGAAGCGGTGAACGTGGTGGTTAAAGCACCGGCTGCCAAAGAGCCGTGTACCGTACCCGCGGCACCTGCCTCCGACTGCATTTCGGCAACGTTTACGGTAGTGCCGAATATGTTTTTAAGTCCCTGTGCCGACCACTGATCAACATAGTCTGCCATAGGGCTGGACGGGGTTATCGGGTAGATACCTGCTACCTCGGTAAACGCATAGGCAACATGTGCCGCGGCGTTATTTCCGTCCATGGTCTTGAATTTTCTGGCCATTGAAAATTCCTCCTGTTATAAATTTAATGAGATGTTCTCATACGATATATATAATAACACTTTTTTCTTTCCGTGTAAACAGGAAATTATTTAATTTCGGAAGAAAAGTTTGTTAAAAATAGATTTTATGTGCGACAGCGTAGCTTTTTCCGGACTCTACGGCGGTAATTCCGTCCTTTTCCTTTAATTCATAGCTTGAATTT
>URPQ01000089.1 GCA_900549755.1 uncultured Oscillospiraceae bacterium | reverse complement strand
GGGCGGATTTTTAAGGAACACGCGCGCTATTGAAATGCGCTGCTTTTGCCCGCCCGAAAGCTTAACGCCGCGCTCGCCTACATATGTATTATAGCCATCGGGCAGGCGGGAGATAAATTCATCAGCCCCCGCAAGCAGTGCGGCGTTTTTTATTTCCTCGTCGGTCGCGTTTTCCTTGCCGTAGGCAATATTTTCCTTTACCGTACCGCTGAAAAGGTAAACATCCTGCTGAACAATACCAATAGCTCCGCGAAGACTTGCAAGGGTCACGTCGCGCACATCCTGACCGTCAATTAAAACCGCGCCGCCGGTAACATCCATAAAACGGGGCACAAGGCTGCAAAGGGTGGTTTTGCCGCCGCCCGAGGTGCCAACAAGCGCCAGTCGTTCACCCGCCGCGATTTTAAGGTTCAAATGCTTTAGCACCTTTTCACTGTCTGCTTCGTAATTAAAGCTTACGTCGCGAAATTCAATTTCGCCCTTTTTACATTCAAGCGCCGCGGCGTTCGGCTTTTCGGTTATTTCTATGGGCGCGTCCATAATTTCAAAAAAGCGCTCAATGCCCGTCATACCGCGCTGGAACTGCTCGGCAAACTCTACTATGCGGCGAATTGTGGCAATAAGGGTGGAAACATAAAGCACATAGGCTACAAGGTCGCCGGGGGTTATTCCGCCGTAAATTACGAAAAGCCCGCCGCCTAAAATTACCACGATATACATAAGCCCGTCAAACAGGTGGGTAGAGGCGGAAAACTGCGCCATAATTTTATATGTGGCTTTTTTAATGCTTTTGAATTTTTCATTGCCCGCATTAAACTTTTCCTGCTCGGCTTTTTCGGCAGAAAATGCCTTAACTACGCGCTCGCCAAGCAGACTGTCCTCAATTTGCGCGTTAAGTTCGCCTATTTGCACACGCTGATTTTTAAAGGCGGCGCGCATTTTTCTGTTAAGGTAAACCGATACGACTACCATTAACGGAACGCAGAGGAAAATTATAAGCGTTAGCGGAATATTATATGTGCAAAGCACGGTAAAGCTTACCGCAATTTTAAGAAAGGCTATGAAAAATTC
Organism: uncultured Oscillospiraceae bacterium; assembly: GCA_900549755.1. Taxonomy (GTDB): domain Bacteria; phylum Bacillota; class Clostridia; order Oscillospirales; family Acutalibacteraceae; genus UBA737. The sequence goes on along the minus strand of URPQ01000089.1, from coordinate 4,657 downwards.
CTCGGGGCAGTGGTGTGAAAACTCGGTAACTTCAAAAAGGTCGTTTGTAATTCTGCCCATTATCTGCCCGATTTTGGTGTTTGAGTAGTAATTGTGCCCCAGTTTTTGCAGGTGGGCAAACGCATCACGCCGCATAGCGGTTTCTATGTATACACCCATAACGTGACCCATATCCGCCATATAATACTGCGCGGCGGCGTCAATAAGCCTTAAAATAAAGTAAAGCCCGCTCATTTTAAGAACAAGGCTTACTGTCAGCGCCGAAATATCGTTTACCGCTGTGTTGGTTATCGTCCGCAAAATAAGCGGCAAAACAAGGTCGCAAACGCAGGTGAGGGAAGCGCAAAAAAGGTCGAGCGCTATTGTGCCCTTATACGCCAGTAAATACGGTAAAAATCTTTTAAACAGTCCCTTTGAATTGTTTTTCATAGTATCTCTGCCTTTTCAAGTTATGTGGGATAATTTTACCACAAGGAGTAAAAAAAATCAAGTAATCGTAATATTGTTTGCAAACAGTGTAATATTGTTGATGAAAGCGCCTTAAAAGTTATATATAATATGCAAAAGAAAACTATTTCTTTTTTGAATATAGGAGGAAATTTTTATGCTTAACCCGGCGGAAAACAGAAAAATTTGGATGAAAGCAGCGGAGGACAGCCGCGAATTGCTTGAGGGCAGAGTAAAAAATGATATTGAAAAATACCGTAAGGGCTACTGCAAGCTGCGCCTTACCGACACTGAGGGCAGACCGATTAAAAACGCAAAAATTAAGGTCAACCAGCTTTCACACGATTTCGGTTTCGGCGCAAATATTTTTATGCTTGAAGAATTTGATAACGAAGAATATAACCAAAGATACCGCGCGAATTTTAAAAAATGCTTTAACCTTGCAACCGTTCCGTTTTATTGGGACGGTTTAGAGCCCGAAAAGGGCAAACCGCGCTATGATAAAAACAGCGATAAGGTGTGGCGCAGACCCGCCCCCGAGCTTTGCGTGGAATACTGCGAGGAAAACGGTATAATGCCTAAGCTGCATTGTCTTGTGTATGATAAATTTATACCTGAATGGCTGCCGCGCGATGATATGAAGGCTATGGAAAAGCTTTATGAGGAGCGTTTCAGGCAAATATCCGAGCGCTTTACGGGAAGACTGCTTGAATTTGAGGTAATTAACGAATTGCTTTGCGAGCAGTGGTGGGGCTACAAAAGCGTTATCAGCAGCAAGCGCGATATAATAGAATGGTCATTTGCGCTTGCAAGAAAATATTTCCCGAATGAAACACTGGTTATAAACGAGGGTAACCCGCTGGTTAATTTGAGTGCAGCAAAATACCGCAGCGCTTACTTTATGATGATTGAAAACGCGCTTAAAAGCGGCGCGGAAATCGATAAAATAGGCTTGCAGCACCATATTTTCACCGGCGCAACCGATAAAACCGGTGAGGCTTACGAAAACAGCGTTAAGCGGGGCGAAAAATTGGTTGACCCGCTTATAAATCTTAAGGGACTTGACATAATAGCCGAGCTGGGACTGCCGCTTGAAATGACCGAGGTTACGGTGCCGACCTTCGGCGATACCGCTGAGGACGAGGAATTACAGGCGGATCTGCTTGAGCTGCTTTACTCTGTATGGTTCAGTCACCCGGCAATGCAGGATATAATTTACTGGAATATTCCCGACGGCTATGCCTATGACGACGGCACAGGCAGCTGGAACGAAAACCAGTGCCGCGGCGGGCTGTGGCACCACGATTTAACCCCGAAAAAGGCGGGTATAAGGCTTGAAAAGCTGATAAACGAGGTATGGCACACCGAAACAGAGCTTACAACCGATGAAAACGGTTATGCCGAGTTCCGCGGGTTTTACGGCAATTACAGTATAGCCGGAAAGGATTTTACTGCCGATTTCGGAATACATAAGGGCGAGCATGCGGTAACGGAAATAATTCTCTAAAATAAGTAAAAAGCAGGGCATAGTAATTTATGCTCCGCTTTTTTACTTATATGCATATCGTTATTTTAAAATCCGAGCAGCTTTGTGCCGCTTTCTTCAAGCGCGGTGCGCTTTGCAATTGCGTCTTCCTCAGTTACGCCTACCGAGCCGATATAAAGCTTGATTTTAGGCTCTGTACCGGAAGGACGGACTATAAGTGAGCTGCCGTCAGCCATATAATAGCAAAGAACGTTGGAAACAGGCAGTGTAATTTTGCTCTCTGTTCCGTTTTCAAGGTTGCGGCTTACCGATTTTTCATAATCGTCTGCTCTTACAACCCTTTCGCCTGCAATTTCGGCGGGGGTTTCGCTGCGCAGGGTATCCATTATTCCGGCAATGCGCTTCATACCGCTTTCGCCCTCGCAGGTAAAGCTTTTTTGCGAGCAGAAGTAGTAGCCGTATTTCTTATAAAGCTCCTCTAAAACATCGGTAAGCAAAAGTCCCTTTGCCTTATAAAAAGCCACCATTTCGCAAATAAGCATTGAGGCGATAACCGCGTCCTTATCGCGCACATAGGTGCCGCCCAAATAGCCGTAGCTTTCTTCAAAGCCGAATACAAAACGGTTTTCTTCGCACTTTTCTTCAAGCTGAGTAATCTGCTCGCCTATAAACTTAAAGCCGGTCAGAACATCGCGCAGCTCGCAGCCGTAGTCAGCGGCGATTTTTCTGCAAAGCTCGGTTGTAACAATGGTTTTAACGGCAATCGGTTTTTTGGGCAAAGTGCCGTTTGCCTTGCGGCGGGAAAGAACGAAATCAAGCAGCAGTGCGCCCACGTCGTTGCCCGAAAGCAGCTTGTAATCGTCCCCTGTGTTTACGGCAATGCCAACGCGGTCGCAATCGGGGTCGGTTGCAAGCAGCAGGTCGGGCTTTACGGTTTCGGCAAGCTTTAAGGCACACTCAAACGCCTGGCGAATTTCGGGGTTGGGGTAGGGGGCGGTGGGAAAGTTGCCGTTCGGCAGTTCCTGCTCGGGAACTACCGTTACGTTTTTAACGCCGATTTTGCGGAGAATACTTCTTACGGGCTTATTACCGCTGCCGTGCAGAGGAGTATAAATTACTTTAAGCGATTTAACGTCCGCCTCGGGCGCTACGCGGCAGGCAAGAACGCAATTAAGATAATCCTCAATAACATCATCGCCTATAAACTCAATACTTCCGTTTTTAACGGCGGTATCAAAATCGACAGTCTTGACCTCGTCAAAAATATCAACCTTATTCATTATGGAAAGCACATAATCGGCGGCTTCAAGCCCTAACTGGCAGCCGTCGGGACCGTATGCCTTGTAGCCGTTGTACTTGGCGGGGTTATGGCTGGCGGTTACAACCACGCCCGCGTCGCAGCCGAGCCTGCGCACGGCGTATGAAAGCATAGGCGTAGGCATAAGCTCCTTATATATATAAACCTTTATGCCGTTCGCCGCAAAAACAGAAGCCGCCGTGCGCGCGAAAAGCTCGCTTTTAATGCGGCTGTCATAAGCAACGGCGATTTTACCGTTCTGTTTTACGGAATTAACATAAGCCGCAAGACCTTGCGACGCCTTGCCGACGGTATATATGTTCATTCGGTTTGTGCCCGCGCCAATAACGCCGCGAAGCCCGCCTGTGCCGAATTCAAGATCTTTATAAAATGCGTCGGATATTGCCGCCCCGTCATCCTTCATGGATTCAAGTTCTTTTACAAGGTCGGGGTCGGCGACAGCTTTTTCACACCACAGCTGATATTTTTCATTAACCATATGGCACACTCCTTATAATTGCTATAAGTATATTATAACAAATTTTTTTGTGATAACAAGGGGAAACGGAATTTTTTGTGTCATTTTTATTGAAATAGTTGGAGTTTTATAATAATTATATTGTAAATGAATACGCAGAATTAATACAAATAAAAATATTTTACAAAAAGCTTGACTTTTTTGAAAAAGGTGATATAATAATCGTGTTGTCGATTTTGGGGAATTGTGTAACGGTAGCACGACAGACTCTGACTCTGTTTGTTGGGGTTCGAATCCCTATTCCCCAGCCATACAAGGGCTACAAAAAAGATATAGCCCCCGAAAACCCCGATTTTATCGGGGTTTTCGCCGTTTAATAGGGCGAAATTTTAATGTACGATTTCGTAGATGTAAAACGGATAATTTCCCTTTGTGTTGGGATATGAACTTCCGTAAACCGAATATTCGCTCATCAGACCGATAGAACTAAAAAATCTATCGGTCTTTTTTTGTTTTTCAGGCTGTGCCTATTTTAAGGCGCAGCCTTTTAATATATATGAAAAAAGAAGCGAGGATCAAAATGAAAAAATGTACCGACTTAAATTCATTAAAAGAGGTTGCAATGTGTCTTTTGTACACCGATGTTCACAAGGTTGAAAATTATTCGTTTATAGTAAAACACCCGTTTACGGATACCACATTTGCAACCATAGTGAAAAATCCGGATAAGGTTACGGAAAACGAAGTAATAAATATTCTCGAAAGCGAAAGCAGCCTTAACCGCTGGCGGGAGTATGTAGCCGAACGGATAGATTCGGCGGACAGCGCAGATGAAATATATTGCCGCATAACAAAACCGTATAGGCTGACTTTTATGAAACATGCAGGGCAGTATCTTTCGGAAAAGGATTTTGCAGAAATGCTGTGCTCGGCTTGGATTACTTCCGAA
>URPQ01000088.1 GCA_900549755.1 uncultured Oscillospiraceae bacterium | reverse complement strand
CCTCCTGGCTCCCGCTTTCCTTATCAATTACAGGGTTTATAAGCTCTATAATTCCGTCGCCCACGTCTACTATGCAGTATCTTCTCAGTATTCCCACCTGCGGCGCGGCAAGCCCCACGCCCTCGGCTTTATACATAGTTTCCGCCATATCGTCAAGCACGGTCGCTAACCTTTCATCAAAGGTAAGCTGCGTGCGGCACACCTTGCGCAGAATGTCGTCCCCTATTTTAACAATGTTTCTTATTGCCATACGGCGGTCCTCCTATATTACGGTTTCGGGGTTCATATCCGCCGAAACGGTCGCGTCCTTTGTCAGCTTTATATCAAGCGCCCGCCGCAGCAGCTCTCTGAACCGTTTGCCCGCGCGGCACTTTATTATCATTCTGTATCGGTACTTGCCGTTTACCCGCGGTACAGAGGCGGGCGACGGACCGAGAATTATCATTTTAACGTCCTTATATTCATTTTCAAGCATACCGCGAATTGCGCGGAATACGTCGGTTATCGCCTTTTCTGCGGCTGTGCGGTCTGTCGCACGGGATATAACCGCGCAAATATCGCAATACGGCGGGTATACCATAAGGCGGCGGGTCATAATTTCTTCCTCATAAAATCCGTCGTAATCCTGTCGGGCGGCAAGCTTTATTACACTGCTTTCGGGGTTCATGCTTTGAATTACGGCAAGCCCTCTGTCTCCGCCGCGCCCCGCTCTGCCCACCACTTGGGTAAGCAGTGAAAATGTTCTTTCAAAGCTGCGGAAATCCTCGCTGTAGGTAGCGCTGTCCGCCCCCAAAACGCCCACAAGCGTTACATTTGGAAAATCAAGCCCCTTTGCCACCATTTGTGTGCCCAATAAAATATCATATTCGCCCGCCGCAAAGGCTTCAAGGTACATAGCGTATGAATCGGCAGCCATGGTGCTGTCGGCGTCCAGCCTTAAAACCCGCGCTGCGGGGAAAAGGCTTTTAAGCTCTTCCTCCACCTTTTGCGTGCCCGCGCCCAAAAATTTCATATGCTGCCCGCCGCACTCGGGGCACCTGCCGTCAGACGGCACCGAATACCCGCAATAATGGCACATAAGCCTGTGGTTCGCCGAGTGGTAGGTAAGCGAAATGCTGCAATTTGGGCAGCTCATAACATACCCGCACTCGGGGCAGGAAACATATGTATTATGCCCGCGCCTGTTTAAAAGCAGTATAGCCTGCTTTTTTTCTTCGAGCACTCCGGTCAGTTTTTCGTAAAGCCTACGGCTTATAACCGATGAATTTCCGCTTAAAATTTCCTGCTTCATATCCACCGTTTCAACCTGCGGCAGCACTGCCCCGCCGAAACGGTTTTTAAGCCTGTAAAGCGAATATTTACCTATTTTAGCCTCGGTAAAGCTTTCCACCGAGGGCGTAGCCGAGGCAAGGCACAAAAGCGCCTTGTTATATTTTGCCCTGAACCGCGCTAATGTTCGCGCGTGAAAGCGCGGCGACTGCTCGGATTTATAGGTGTGCTCCTGCTCTTCGTCAATTATAATAAGCCCTAAATTTTCAAACGGAGCGAATATTGCGCTGCGCGTGCCAACGGCTATAAGCGCGTCACCGTTTTTTACCCGCTGCCATTCGTCCATGCGCTTACCCATTGACATAGCGCTGTGGAAAACCGCTATTTTATCACCGTAGCGCGAGGCGAAAATACCGAGCAACTGCGGGGTTAGAGATATTTCGGGCACCATTACTATTACGCCGCGGTTATCTGCTATAACGCGGTCGGCAAGCTTTAAAAAAACCTGCGTTTTGCCCGAGCCCGTAACACCGTAAAGCAGCGATACCGCACCCTCGTTTTTCTCATATTCGGCGGTCATACCGTCATACGCCGCCTTCTGCTCGTCCGTCAGCGCAATTTCGGTTTGCTCTGCCTCAAGCCCCTGCCTTATAACCGTTCTGAAAACGCGTTTTTCATAGGGTATTAAAAAGCCCTCGGCTATAAGCTTATCGGTGACTCCTGCCGATACGCCCGTAAAATAGCGCAGTTCCTTAATGCTTATGCTGCCCGCCTCGCGCACGAAATTAAATATCTCGCGCTGTCTGGGTGTCAGCTTTTCCTCGTTTACATCATCCGTCAGGGCGGCGCGTACCCGCTTTTCGCCCGCGTCGTTTACGCGGCGGCGGCTTTCCCTGTTTTTGAAAAGCGCCTCTTTTTCACACATTTCCTCGAGTATATCCGCAGTAATGCCGAGCTTACGCTTGACTGCGCTTTCCTCTTTTTCGCCGCTTTTAAAAAGGTAATCGAAAACCGATTTTTCGGTATCGTTCAAAAGCGAGCGCGCCGAAAAATCCTCGTTAGCGGAAAAATAATTTACAAGGCGGTAATTAAGCCCCGCAGGTAAAGCGGCGTGCACCGCATCATAATAAGTGCAGAAATAATGCTCGCGCAAAAAAAGGCATAATTCAAGCATTTCACGCGTTAAAACGGGCTGTTTATCGGTAACGGAAATAATTTCCTTTAAATTATCCGTCTGAGTTTCGCAAACGCTGAAAATCATTCCCTGCTTTTTTATATTGCCCTTACCGAAAGGCACGGTCACTCTGCACCCGGGCACAGCGCCGCAGTTTTCGGGGAGCGCATACGAATAAAGCCTGTCATACGCGTTTGTTGCGCCGTCAAGCGCCACTTCCGCCGCAAGCCCCGTCATACAAGCTCCCTCCTTTTTAATCAGTCGTTTTTCGCATCTATCTCCGCCGCCATTTTATCAATGGCAATGCTTACCGGCTTTTCGGTTGAAAGGTCGCCCGTTTCTTCCATTTCCTGCGCAATTTCGCGTGCGTTGTGCGCCACGTCTATAACAAGACGGTACCTGTTATCGTAGTTCTTTATAAGCTTGCCTATATTCGGATTTAACATTCTGAAAGCACCTCGTCAATAATTTTGGTTTGTCTGTCCGTTTTCAAGCGACTGCTTAAAATTACGGACATAATATCATCGGCTGCCGCCGCAATATCCTCGTTTACTACTATATAATCATATTCCACGGCGCGCTTTATTTCGCCGAGAGCGGAGGTAAGCCGCTTTTGTATAAGCTCCTCCGATTCCGTGCCCCTGCCCGAAAGCCGCCTTTTAAGCTCGACAAATGAGGGCGGCATAATAAATATGCTCACCGCCTCGGGCAATTTTTCGCGTATCTGCGCCGCGCCGTTCACGTCTACCTCTATTACCATATCCTGCCCGTTTGCTATTGCTCTTTCAACCGGCTCGCGGGGCGTTCCGTAGTAGTTGCCAACAAACTCGTTGTGTTCAAGCAAACGGTCGTTTTTCAGCATATCCTCAAACTTTTCGCGGGTAATAAAGTTATACTTTTCACCCTCGCGCTCGCCCGCGCGCATAGCCCGCGTTATAGATGAAATAGAGAAAAGCAGCTCTGGCATTTTTTTGAAAAGCTCGGTCATTACCGTGTCCTTACCCGAGCCTGAGGGACCAGAAATAATAAAAACTCCGCCTTTATTCATCTTCTTCCTCCTCATCGTCAACCGCGCTTTCATCCTCTGTCATACGGTTTGCAACCGTTTCCGATTGCAGGTAGGTCAGTATGATATGGTCGCTGTCGGTAATAATTACCGCGCGAGTGCGCCTGCCGTGAGTTGCGTCAATAAGCGTACCGCGCTCCTTCGCGTCCTGAATAATGCGCTTTATCGGGGCGGATTCGGGGCTTACTATCGCAATCATCCTGCCGGCGGAAACCATATTGCCGAAACCTATGTTGACCAGCTTCATTAAACGTCACTCTTTTCCTTATTCAATATTCTGTATCTGTTCTCTTATCTTTTCAATTTCGGCTTTAATATCAACTACCGTATGCGCAATTTCAATATCCTGCGCCTTTGAGCCTATGGTATTCGCTTCCCTGTTCATTTCCTGAACTATAAAATCAAGCTTTCTGCCCACGGGCTCGTCGCTTTCAAGCAAAGCGCATAGCTGGCTTATATGACTTCTCAGCCGCACCGTTTCTTCATCCACCGCGGTTTTATCGGCGAATATTGCCGTTTCGGTAAGCAGGCGCTGCTCGTCAACCGTCGCATCGGATAACAGCTCCCTTATTCTCTGCTCCAGTTTTTCGCGGTACGCCTTTACGGTCTCGGGTGACCGCTTTTCAACAAATTCAACCTTTTTAAGTATCAACTCCGCGCGATGCCGTACATCACGCTCCAGCTTTGCGCCCTCTGTTTCGCGCATTGCAATAAAGCCTTTAAGCGCCTCGTCCGCCGCGGCAAGAACGGTCGCCGTTACGGTTTCCTCCGGTGCCTGCTGCTTTTTCACGTTGAAAATATCAGGTGCGCAAACCAGAGATGACAGCTTTATATCGTTTTCAATTCCGTACCGCTCCGCCAGCTTTTTCAGCGCCGCAATATATGCGTCGGCAAACGGCTCGTTTATTTCTATAAGCGTGCTGTCAGCCCCGTTTTCCTCAACCGTTACCGATATTTCAAGCTTACCGCGTGAAATTTTGCCGCGGCAAAAATCTTTCAGCGGTTCTTCAAGGTAGGCGCAGCCGCGCGGCAGTCTTGAAGAAAATTCAAAATACCTGTGATTAACCGATTTCAGCTCCGCCGTTACTTCAAGCCCGTTTTCACAAAGCTTTCCTCGACCGAAGCCGGTCATACTTCTGACCATTCAATTTCACTTCCGATTTTAATATTCATATTATTTTACCAAAAAACACCCCTTAAAGTCAACCTTTGCGCAATTTTGTAACCTTTTTTTAACCTTTTTTATTGGAAATAATTGTTGATTTTTTCGGAATTGTAAGGTATAATACAATTATGGTATGTATACCAATATTTTAACATGCAAGGAGACGTTTTAAAATGAAAAGTATTAAGAAGCTTTCCCCACGCATCATAGGCATAATTACCGGTATTTTAATGCTGCTCGCATTATCGGTTCCGGCTTTTGCCGCAGGCTCACTGACGATTACCGTAAAGGCGGTTGATGAAGCTTCAGAGCCTATGGCGGGCGTTGTTTTTGAAATCAGGGGCACGGGCGACAGCGAAGGCACAAGCTTTGGTCCCGAAACCAGCGGTACAGACGGTCTTGCCGTTTTCGACGAACTCCCCCAAAACGGCGCGTTTGAAATAACAGTAAAAAGCGTTCCCGAGGGCTATGCTTATACCGGCGATAGCTGTAGCCTGAAAATTGAAAACGGGAGCCTATACCACGTAATCGACGGTGAATTAGCACCTTATGATAATCAAAATCCCGAGGAATTTGTAATTCGTTCGTCGCCGATGCTCACCTTCGATGTACCGATAGTAATTAAAACCAAGCAAACCGGCGAAAAAGCGCCAGGAAAGGCAAGCTTTAAAATAAAAATGTCAACCCTCAGCCCCTCCAACGTATCTTTGGTTGAAGCAGCTTCAATAAAAATATTGAACGATACCGTAGAAACAAACGGAGTCGGCGAATTTAAAGGTGTTCTTAAATTTTCAATACCCGAGCTTTTGTATGCCAGAATAAACGACGGATTTTTAATTTCCGAGGTTGATGAAAAAGCGGACGGCTGGACATATTCCACACAAAATTACTATATCATACCGCAATATGCCATAGCCAATAGTCTTGATAATGCTTCCGACGGTTTACTCGTCGATATAAGGGCAATCAACTTGGATGAAAACGGCGAGCCGATATTCGGTGAGGATGAGGAGCAGCTTGAAAATGCCGTCTTTGAAAACAGCTATAATAAAGCAAATGACCCAACGCCGCCCACTCCCCCCCGCAAACACAAAGAATGACGACAATACTGCAAAAAGCCCCAAAACAGGCGACCGCGGCATTACAGTATGCGCAGTAATGCTTTTTGCAGGAATTTGCCTTGCAGGAATATCTGTTATTTTAAAGAAAAAGGTTTG
>URPQ01000087.1 GCA_900549755.1 uncultured Oscillospiraceae bacterium | reverse complement strand
TTGAAAAAATGATTGCCTAAACCGAGTAAAAAGTAAATATTTTCATGAAAAAAGAGGGCATTTTTCATACCCTCTGTGTCATTTTGCAGAAAAACTAAAAAAGCTTTCGACATTTTAACAGTTTACAGTCATTATGGGCTGCCGCTCGCGATTCTTTTGCTCTTGCGACAGCCCCTTTTTTTGAGTGCGGTAATTTGTTATTACTCGTTTAATTCGGCTATTGTTACGCCGGTTTCGCCCTCACCGAAGGTGCCCGAGCGGAAGGCTTTAATACTCTTATGCGAGCGCAAATGCGCCTGAACCGCCTTGCGAAGCACGCCCGTACCCTTACCGTGTATAACGGTCACTGTGCTTATTCCCGAAAGCACCGCGTTATCAATATACTTATCGAGCTCCAGTATTGCCTCGTCAGATGCCATTCCGCGCAAATCGACCTCGCCCGATACCGTGCGCTGCCCGCGGGAGACTATACCCGTAACGCGGCGGGTCTTTTTAAGGGTAACATCCTCGCGGCGCTTGCCCTTAAAGCGCAGCCCATCAAACGGCACCCACATTTTAACCGCCCCGGCTGATACATACGCCTGTTTTTTGTTTTCCTTTACCTCTAAAACCGCGGCGTCGCTGCCGAGCGCCGTTACAAACACGGTATCGCCCTTTTCAAGCTTTGTAACCTTTTCACCCTCGGCTTTTTTGCTTTCAATCGGGTCGGAGGTCTCTTCAAGCTCGTTTATGGTCTTTTTATAGGCAGTTCGCGCCTTTTCGGCAAGCTTTGCCGCGTTTTCAGCGTTCAGCTGCTTTTTCATTTCTTCAAGCTCGTTTAAAAGCTGCGCCGATTTAAAGCGCGCGTTTTCAATAATTCCGTTTGCGGTCTCGCGCGTTTTCTCCATAAGCTTTGCTTGCTTTACATCAAGCTCATGCTCGCGCTGCTCCGCCCTGCGCTTTGCCTCGTCCAGTCTGCGGCGCAGGGTCTGCACCTTTTCGTGTTCCTCCTCTGCCTCATGTCTTGCCTGCTCAAGTGAAGCCACCACGCGCTCAAATCGCATATCATTATCTGATACCTCTTCCCTTGCGCGGTCTATTATGCCATCGTCAAGCCCCAGTCTTTTTGATATTGCAAAGGCGTTTGAACGCCCCGGCATACCGATTATAAGCCTGTAGGTAGGTTTAAGGGTATTAACGTCAAACTCGCAGGACGCGTTTTCCACGCGAGGCGTATCAATCGCATAAGCTTTAAGCTCGGGGTAGTGCGTGGTTGAAACGGTTTTAGCGCCGAGCGCCGCCAGCCGCATAAGTATAGCCTTTGCAAGCGCCGCACCCTCTATCGGGTCGGTACCTGCGCACAACTCATCAAAAAGCACGAGCGAGTCGTCGTCCGCCTGCTCGGTTACCGATATTATGTTAACCATATGTGATGAAAACGTGGAAAGCGACTGTTCAATGCTCTGCTCGTCGCCTATATCGGCAAAAACCTTTGAAAATATTGCCACGCGGCTGCCGTCGTCGGTCGGAATCATCAGCCCGCACATAGTCATTAAAGTTAAAAGCCCTATCGTTTTAAGGGTTACGGTCTTACCGCCCGTGTTGGGTCCCGTTATAACAAGCGTATCGTATTCCCTGCCTAATTCTACCGTAATCGGCACTACCGCGCGGGCGTTAATAAGCGGGTGGCGCGCGCGTTTAAGGTAGGTTATGCCGTCCTTGTTTATCTCGGGCAGCGACGCCTTCATTTTATAGGCAAGCCTTGCCTTGGCAAATATAAGGTCAAGTTTTACAAGGGCTGAATACGAGCTTATTATGCTGCCCGCAAAGCTGCCCGCATCGGCTGATAATTCGGATAATATCCTTTCAATTTCCTCCTGCTCACGCAGCTTTAAAACGCGTATTTCGTTATTGGTTTCCACCACCGCCATAGGCTCTATAAACAGGGTTGAGCCTGTAGCCGAGGTATCGTGCACTATGCCGTTTATCTGCCCCTTGTACTCCGATTTTACGGGAACAACATATCTGCCGTCGCGCTGGGTTATTATTGCTTCCTGCAAGTATTTTGCGCTCGGTCCTCTTACGGTCTTTTCGAGTGTTTCGCGTATTTTGCCTGATTTCGCCGTTATCTTGCGGCGAATATCATAAAGCGCGGGCGAGGCGTTATCATTCAGTTCCTCTTCCGATTTTATGGCGTGATTCAGCTTATCCTCCAAAAATTTATTGGGTATAAGCTCCGAAAAAAGCGGGTCAAGTGTAGTTTCCCCCGCGCCCGAACACTCGCCGCGCCATGCTTTTACCGCGCGTATTACTCTTAAAACCTCGGCAACGTCCAATAGCTCCTTTATTGAAAGCACGCCGGACGCTTCCGCGCGCCTGAGCGGTGATGAAACGTTGACCGCCGCCCCGAATGAGGGGGCGGAATAGCGTGACATAAAGCTGTACGCATCGCTTGTGTTACTAAGCCGCGCACGCACGGCGGAAATATCGGTTTCGGGCAGCAGCTCCCGCGCCCTTTCCTCGGTTTCGGCGAGAGTAGCCTCGTTTGCCAGCATATCGAGAATTTTATCAAGCTCTAATGTTCCTGAATATCTTGCGATATTGTATTCCATTTTTTACTCCTCAAAAAAATTAGAAAAATATATTATATATTACTTTGATAACATTTTTAATTATTATGCGCTCGTGCCGCGCAGGGCACCATATTTCTGTACGGACAGAAACAGGGAAAAGAACCGCTGGGAACCCAACAGACAGGGTTCCCAGACCCTCCTAAACAGCCAAAGGGGCAAACTTCCCAATGGACACCCCTACTGCACAATAAGTAACCCTTTTACAAACTCAGAGAATTATAAAAATCAAGTGTTTTAAAGCGGTGGTCCGCCTGTAAAGTTATATATTCGCCTGTTATATCCGACAGCCGCTTTGCGCTCTCCTCCGGCACGGAAAAAGAGTATAATTTTGAAAATTCGGAATAAACTATATGCCGCGCAGCCGTTAAAAGCGTTCTGTCAAGCGGCACTGTCTTAGCCCCCGCAGGTCGGCAAGTTTCGCAATAAAGCTCGCCGCCCGCAATATCAAAATACATTATATCGTCCTCATATTTTCCGCAACCGCCGCAGGCTACAAGGTCGGGCATAAAGCCCGATATAGACGCGGCTCTAAGCTCAGTAACCGCCTTAATAAGCGGCGGAAAGCGCTTTTCGGCGGTTAAAAAATGCAGTGAATTGAGTATTAAGCGCAAAAGCTCCGTATCTGCGCTGTCATACGGGGCAAAAACGAGCGCCAGCTCGCAAAAATACTGCTCCAATGAAAGCATCTCAATATCGCCGCCCATTGTGAAAAACATTCTTATGGGCACAGCCTCGTAAATTTTATAGGTATCCTTTTTCTTTAAAACGGTAAAGCTGCCGTATGTAAGCAGTGAGGTTGCCGCGCCTTTTTTTGAGCGGATAGACTTAGCCCCCGCCGCAAAAGCGCGAATAAGCCCGTGTTCACGCGTAAAGAGAGTAACCAAACGGTCACTCTCCCCTACGTTCATTTCCTTTATAACCAATGCATCCGTTGTAAAACGCGTCTCTGTTTCCTTCACTTATTTCGTTCTCCTTGCGCGAATTTACAAAATTAAGGTAGTCGCTCACGCTGCCGCTTTTAAGAAATTTATCCCAGGATTTTTCAGCTCCCATAATTCACAGTCCCATCATAAAGAATTACATTAAAATCTTTTGCAGTAAGTTTTTCTTTATAATAGGTAATAACAGTAAATTATTCAGTCAAGCCCGAAGGTGTGTATCAAACCCTGGCGGTTGCGCCAATCCTCTTTAACCTTCACCCATAATTTAACAGACGCGCGAATACCGAAAAATTCTTCAATATCCCGCCGCGCTGACATTCCTGCCTTTTTAAGGGTTGCGCCGCCCTTGCCGATAATTATTCCCTTGTGCGATTCCTTTTCACAAATAACAGTTGCCTCAACGTCCAATATAGGCTCGCCCTCGGCAGTATCGCGCTCCACAAAGCGCTCAAGGTCAATCGCAATGCCGTGCGGCACTTCCTTATCAAGCATACGCAAAAGCTTTTCGCGAATCATCTCGGCAACCATAACCTTTTCAGGCTGGTCGGTAATATCGTCGTCCGCAAAATAGTGCGGCGCGGGCTTTGAAAATTTAAGCAGCTCGCTTAAAAGAATATCCACGCCGTCGCCCGTTTTAGCCGATACGGGCACCACCGTTTCAAACTCAAATTCCCTTGAATAAAGCGCAATAAGGCTTAAAAGCTCCTCCTTACGCTCTAACATATCAATTTTATTTATTGCAAGCACGGCTTTAAGCTTTCGGCGGCTAAGCTCCTTTATAAGCGCCTTTTCCGCAGGCGGCAACCCGTTTTCAAGACTGAATTTCGGGGCTGCTTCAATAACCAGCACCGCCGCGTCCACATCCGCCATACCGTCGCCCACGGCTTTGTTCATATTTTTATCAAGCTCGTTTCGCGGCTTGTGAAAACCGGGCGTGTCTATAAACACAAGCTGATCTACGCCCTTTGTATAAACGCCGCAGATTTTGGTGCGCGTGGTTTGCGGCTTGTCCGATACAATAGCCACTTTCTGACCGAGTATTCGGTTCATAAGCGAAGATTTACCTACGTTCGGTCTGCCGATAATTGTTATAAAAGCCGATTTTTCTTTCATTAAATAAATTCCTTTATGTATTAAAGCTTATTTATGGCAAGCCCCAGAGCGTCCAGCACCTGCTCCTCTTTTTCGCGCATTATGGTGCGTTCAAGCCCGCTCTTTTCGTGGTCGTAGCCCAAAAGATGCAGCATTGAATGAACGGTAAGGAAAGCCACCTCGCGCTCAATGCCGTGACCGTAAAGGTTAGCCTGCGACAGCGCATGCTCAACCGAAATTACAATATCGCCCAGCATTTTAGCGCCTGTTTCGGGATTGGTATCGTACTCGCCGTTTTCACCGAGCGGGAAGGAAAGAACATCGGTTGAGGAATCTATATTCCTGAACTTTTTGTTCATCTCCTTTATCATATCGTCATTAACCAGCGTTACGTTGATTTCTGCTGAGTCCTCAAAGCCTTCCATTTTAAGGGTTGCAATGCAGGCTTTTCTTATAAGCAGCCGCGTACCCGTGGGAAGCTTTACCTTTTTCTGTTCGTCCGTAATAATTACTTTTACACTCATTTCTTTTCAGCACTTCTTTCATAAGCTTTTATGATTTCCTGAACCAGTCTGTGACGTACCACGTCGCGCCCGGTCAGGTAATGTATTGCAATATCATCGACGTTTTTAAGCACCTTTACCGCGTCCTTAAGTCCCGAGCGCTTACCGTCGGGCAGGTCTATTTGGGTAATATCCCCCGTGACCACCGCCTTTGAGTTAAAGCCCAAGCGGGTTAAAAACATTTTCATTTGCTCGTTTGTGGTGTTTTGTGCCTCGTCTAAGATAATAAAGCTGTCGTCAAGCGTGCGCCCGCGCATATACGCTAAGGGCGCCACCTCAATATCACCGCGCTCCTGGCATTTCTGGAAGTTCTCCGCCCCCATCATATCAAAAAGCGCGTCGTAAAGCGGTCTTAAATAAGGGTCTACCTTTTGCTGTAGATCCCCCGGCAAAAAGCCGAGCTTTTCCCCCGCCTCAACCGCGGGGCGGGTAAGGATTATACGGTTTACGGTCTTTGCCCTGAATGCGCTGACGGCTGACGCCACCGCAAGATAGGTCTTCCCCGTTCCCGCAGGACCTACGCCTATTGTTATGGTATTTTTCTTTATAGCCTCGGCATACTGCCGCTGACCTATTGTTTTAGGCTTTACGGGCTTGCCCTTTGAGGTTATACAAATACAGTCCGCGTCGGTAACGGCGGTTAT
The DNA here is from genome assembly GCA_900549755.1 of uncultured Oscillospiraceae bacterium. GTDB lineage: Bacteria > Bacillota > Clostridia > Oscillospirales > Acutalibacteraceae > UBA737. The sequence goes on along the minus strand of URPQ01000087.1, from coordinate 68 downwards.
GCGGTCGTCCTCGCCGTCCTCAACCAGTCCCGAAACATATTCAATGCTCTGGTCGGTTATCTGCTCGC
>URPQ01000086.1 GCA_900549755.1 uncultured Oscillospiraceae bacterium | reverse complement strand
TTGGCGGGGATAGAGTGCAGTCAAAAATCTCTGATTTTTGCGAACGGCATTCCCGCTCAAATAAAGTGAGGTGCGAAAATGCCTGAAATAAGAGTATTGCCAAAAGAAATATCCGAGCTTATAGCGGCGGGCGAGGTTGTGGAACGCCCCGCCTCGGTAATAAAGGAGCTTGTTGAAAATTCAATTGACGCGGGAGCGGATAACATAACGGTTGAAATTCAGCACGGCGGCATTACATATATGCGCATAACCGATAACGGCTGCGGAATAGCAAGAAACGATGTTCCCACGGCGTTTTTGCGCCATGCCACAAGCAAAATTAAAAGCAGCGGCGATTTAAACGCAATAGGCACACTGGGCTTTCGCGGCGAGGCGCTTGCCGCGGTTTCCTCTGTGGCAAAGGTGGAAATGTTTACAAAGCCGCGTGAAAATGACCTCGGCACGCACTACGAAATAGACGGCGGGCAGGAAAAGCTTTGCGAAGAAGCAGGCTGCCCCGACGGTACAACAATTGTTATACGCGATATATTTTACAACACACCCGCGCGTATGAAGTTTCTTAAAAAGGATGTTTCCGAGGCGAACGCCGCCGCGGCAGTGGTGGAGCGAATAGCGCTTTCCCACCCCGAAATTGCCTTTAAGCTGATAAGGGACGGCAAGCAATCGCTTATGACCCCCGGCGACGGCAAGATAAACACCACCGTTTACAGCGTTTTGGGTCGCGAATTTGCGGGAACGCTTATGGAGGTAGACGGCGGGCTTGACGGAATAGGCGTTAAGGGACTTACCTGCAAGCCTGTTTCGTGCAGACCTACGAGAAATTACCAGTTCGTGTTTTTAAACGGCAGACTTGTCCGCTCGGGTACGGTGACGGCGGCTGTTGAGCAGGCTTACAAAAACAGCGCAATGATAGGCAAATTCCCCGGATTTGTGCTATATCTGTCAGTTCCGCTTGATACGGTGGACGTAAACGTTCACCCCGCAAAAACCGAGGTGCGCTTTTCTGACGAGCGCCGAATTTTTGACGCGGTGTATTCATCTGTCAGAAGCGCGCTTTCAAAAGGGGATACCCGCCCCGAGGTAAAGCTGAAGGAACCTGTATTTAACCCGTTTGAAAGAATGAGCACGGCACAGTACCGCCAGCAGCCAATCAGTAAACCGACGGTTGCCGAAGAAATATACAAGACGAAGCCGAGTTTACATAACATCCCTAAAACCGTAACGTTTAGAGACGCAAACTATAATCACGATAAAACAGAAAAAACAGTATATGTGCCCGAAAAGGTTATAAATCCCCCTGCGGCAGAGCCAGAAAAGCCGATTGCTCCCGAAAGGGTTGCGGTTGACATAACGCGCGAGGTCGAAGACGAAAAACCGCCTGTAACCTTGATAGGCGAGGCATTTTTAACCTATATTATAGTGCAAATGGGGGAAAGCGTGTTTATGATAGATAAGCACGCGGCGCACGAGCGGATTTTATTCAACAAGCTGAAAAAAGAGCAAAAAACCGAAATGCAGGCGCTGCTGACCGCCGTTACTGTCTCCTTAACGAGAGAGGAATATAACGCCGTAATATCAAACACCGAAAAGCTCAGTAAAGCAGGCTTTGAGGTTGAGGATTTCGGAAATTCCTCTGTTAGGGTGTCAGCCGTTCCCGCGGCGCTTACAAAAGAGGATATACCGTCGGTTATAAGCGAGCTTGCGGGCGACCTTTTAAAGGGCAAAGCGCCCGACGCCGAAAGGCTTGACGATATGTACCACACGGTAGCCTGCAAAGCAGCAATAAAGGCGGGCAGCAGGACAAGCCCGCTTGAAATGCAGAAATTAGCCGAAAGGGTGCTGTATTCCGACGACGTTATGTACTGCCCGCATGGACGCCCCGTTGCCTTTGAAATAAAGCGCCGCGAGCTGGAAAAGCAGTTCGGTAGAATACAATGAGCAAAATTAAAACGGTTTTTGTGGCAGGTCCTACCGCCTCGGGTAAAACGGAGCTTGCAATAAAGCTTGCAAAGCGGTTCGACGGCGAAATTATTTCCGCCGACTCTATGCAGATATATAAGGGTATTCACATAGCGTCCGCCGCGCCCGATACGGTTGAAATGCAGGGCATACCGCACTATATGATTGAATTTTTAGAGCCCTGTGACAGCTTTTCGGTTGCGGAATATGTAAAAGCGGCGCGCGCGTATATAAAGGATATTGCAAGCCGCGGCAGGTTGCCTATTGTGGCGGGCGGAACGGGGCTTTATATAAATTCTCTTGCCGATAATATAAGCTATATTGAGGAAGAAACGGACGAAAATTTGCGGCGCGAGCTTGAAAAAAGGTTTGACAGCGTAGGCGCAGAGCAAATGCTGAATGAGCTTAAAGAAATTGACCCAGATACCGCCGAAAGGCTTAATTTAAACGATAAAAAGCGCATAATACGTGCCTTTGAGGTTTACAGGCTTACGGGCAGAACAATAACCGAGCAAAACGCGCTTTCAAAAAAAGGCGAGGCTTTAATTTACCCCTGCATTATAGGCATTACCTACCGCGACCGCGAAAGGCTGTATGACAGAATAAACCTGAGAGTGGATAAAATGCTTTCCGCAGGGCTTATAGAAGAAGCGAAAACGGCGCTTGAAAATACCGCGGGCGGCGCGTATCAGGCAATAGGTCATAAGGAGCTGGAGGGCTATATTTCGGGCGACCTTACTTTAGAGGAAGCCGCAGAAAACCTTAAAAGACAAACAAGGAGATACGCCAAGCGCCAGCTTACATGGTTCAGGCGGGACGAAAGAATTAACTGGATATACGCCGATGAAACTGACGACGTAGCCGCAAATGCCGCGAAAATAGTTGAGAAATTTTTAAGAACGGAGGAAACCGATTGAAAAGCGAAAAGGTACTTAAATTTTTTGTTGTGCTGCTTATAGCGGTTTTTTTCGTTCATCAGGCGGCTGCGGCGGTATATAAGCCTATAAGCACCGAAAGCGCTACCTACTACACCGCAGCGGACGGGCTTAATATAACGGGGCTTATTATAAGAAACGAAACGCTTGTAAAATCGCAAAGCGGCGGGGTTATGCACTTTATTGCTTCCGACGGCAGCCGCGTTGCAAAGGATGGCGTTATAGCTAATATTTATGATAACGAATCGGCCTCAATAACACTCACCAATATTGACAGCGTAAACACCAAGATTACCGATATTGAAGAAATGCTGAGCTACAACGACTTAGAGGCGGCTGACCTTGATATGATAAACAGTAGGGTGCAGAAAAGCCTTGACAGTATGATCGTAAGCGTTTCGGGCGGAAAATTCAACGGCTATTCGGAGTGTAAAGAAAACCTGCTTTCATCACTTAACCGCAGGCAGATAGCAATGGGCGAAACGGCTGATTTTTCTTCGCAGCTTGCAGCATTAAAATCCGAGCTTGCTACATTGTCGGCTTCCTTGCCGGCGGCAAAGGGCACAATTAAGGCGGAAAAATCGGGCTATTTCGTTTCCAAAACAGACGGGTACGAGCAAACGCTTACTACCGACATTTTAGATACGCTCACCCCCGAAAAGCTGGATTCAGTAAAGGCGGAGCAAACGCCGGCGGACGTTATAGGGAAAATAGTTTCCGATTACGAGTGGTATATTGCAGCGAAGGTGAGTATTAACGAATCGCTTAAATATAAAGAGGGCGACAGCCTTATAATTTACACCTCGGTTAAATCATACCCGCAAATGCCGGTAACGGTTAAAAAAATAAATATTTCGGAGAGCTCCTCCTCTGCCGTGCTGATTTTTGAGTGCAGCGATATGAACAGCGAGTTAGCCTCAATGCGCTCGGGTCCTATGACGGTGGTTAAAAAGGAATACAGCGGGCTTAAGGTGCCCAAAAACGCCCTGCGCGTGGTTGACTCAAAGCGCGGCGTTTATGTGCTTACGGGTATGCAGATAAAGTTTGTTGAGGTAAATGTGCTTTTTTCAAACGACAGCTATATAATCTGCGAAAAACAGACCGAGGACGAAAATGTGTTAAGACTTTACGACGAGGTTGTGACAAGGGGGAAAAATCTTTATGACGGAAAAATTGTCGGTTAGCGAGCTTACTGAAAACTATAATGCCGTTAAAAAACGGTTATCGGCAGCCTTGCAAAAAGCGGGCAGACCCGAAAACGCCGTAACGCTGCTTGCCGCCACAAAAACGGTTGACCCCGAAACCATAAACCGTGCAATAGAGCTTGGAATTACCCACATAGGGGAAAACAGGGTGCAGGAGCTGCTCTCGAAAAACGGGCTTATAAAGCCTGTGCACAATCACTTTATCGGGCATTTGCAGACCAACAAGGTTAAGGATATAATTGATAAGGTGGAAATGATAGAGTCGGTTCATTCAGAAAAGCTTGCCGCCGAAATTTCAAAGCAAGCCTGCAAGGCGGGTATTACAATGGATATATTGCTTGAAGTGAATATAGGAAACGAAGAAAGCAAATCGGGCTTTGCGCCCGAGGAAACCGAGCAGGCGGTAAGAAAAATTGCGGAAATGCCAGGAATTTCGGTAAAAGGGCTTATGGCAATACCGCCGATTGACCCTTTGTATGAGAATACGAGAAAATATTTCCGTAATATGTATAAACTGTTTATTGACATTGGAGCCAAAAACATAGATAATAGTAGTATGAGCGTTTTGTCGATGGGAATGTCGAATGATTTCGATATTGCGGCGGAAGAAGGCGCGACGATAGTTCGCGTGGGAACCGCGCTTTTCGGTAAACGCATTTACAAATAAAAATATAAGGAGCGGAAAAAATGGGATTTTTTGATAGCATAAAAAATATTATGAGCATCCCCGAGGAAGACGATTACGATGAAGAAATAGAAGATGTTGAGGAGGAAAAACCTGCCGAGCGCCGCAAGCCTGTGCAGCATGAGCCGGCGGCAGCACCTCAGCGCCGTGAGCCCGCACCGCGTGTAGTGGGCGGCGGAAAGGCTAAGACCCTAAACTTTAATCAATCACAAATGCAGGTGGTTTTGGTTAAGCCCGACCGCTTTGAGGATGTAACCTCAATAGCCGACCACTTAAACGCCAAAAAAACGGTAGTGCTTAATTTAGAGGCTGCCAACCGCGATGTTTCCCGAAGAATAATTGACTTTTTAAGCGGTGTTGCTTATGCCAATAACGGGAATATACGCAAGGTTGCAAACAGCACCTTTATAATCGTCCCGACCGACGTTGACGTGATGGGCGAGCTTATGCTTGACGATTTTGACGAAAGCAAGATGTACTTTTAATGGACGCAGAGCTGCTCCCGGCAAGAATTAACGATACCGCAGAGCTTTGCGAAAAAACCTGCACACCGAAATTTTTGGGCTTTTTAACCTCGGCAGAAGCCGCCCTTGCGCGGAACATTTTAAAAAATGCGCGGGTAAGAAACGATTTTTTCGGCGGCTATGAGGGGGCTGAGCGGGTAATACTCGGCTGCTTTCCTGATTGGGCGGAGGATTTTCCTTACCCTATATCGCCGCTTACCGTTTCTTTCAGAAAGGCGGATGTGCTTTCCCACCGCGATATTTTGGGCAGCCTTATGGCGCTCGGCATTAAGCGCGAGACCGTGGGGGATATTTTGATTGAAGAGGGCAGAGCCGTTGCTTTTGTGAGCGACGACGTTAAAGAGTATATTTTAGATCAGGTAGAAAAAATCGGCAGAGTAGGCGTTAATATAACCGATGGCTGTACGTTTCCGCTACCCGAGGGTGATAAATTAGAGGAATTTAGCGGCACTGCCGCTTCCGACCGAATAGACTGCGTTGCGGCGGCTTTATGCGGGCTTTCGCGTTCAAAGGTTTGCGAGCTGATAGCGGCGGGGCTTATAACGGTTAATTCCGTTCCCGTTTCAAAGCCTACTAAAAGCGTTGCGGCGGGGGATGTTATATCCGTCAGGGGAAAGGGCAGATATATTGCGGTCTCG
>URPQ01000085.1 GCA_900549755.1 uncultured Oscillospiraceae bacterium | reverse complement strand
GCGCAGAAACGCGGAAAATTTTTCTGTAAGCGAGCTTAAAGCCGCCGCCGAATATTGCCATATACGCGGGGTTAAAGCATATCTCACCTTAAATATTTTAATAAAGGATTCAGAGCTCAGTGCCGCCTGTGAACTTGCACGGGCGGCGTATCTTGCGGGTATTGACGGCGTTATAATTCAGGATATAGGTCTGGCGCACATTTTAAAAATTGCTGTTCCCGGGCTTTCGCTCCACGCCTCTACGCAAATGTCGGTTATGTCGCCCTCCGCCTTGCCGTACCTTAAAAAAGCAGGCTTTAAGCGGGTGGTAGCCGCGCGTGAAATGTCGTTTTCAGAGCTTAAAATTTTCTGCCGCAGGGCGGAAGAACTGGGGCTTGAAACCGAGGTGTTTGTGCACGGCGCTTTATGTATGTCTGTTTCGGGGCAGTGCAGGCTTTCGGCGTTTTTAGGCTCCCGCAGCGGAAACAGAGGCTTATGCGCGGGGCCCTGCCGTCTTCCCTTTTCCGTTGAGGGCGGCACCGGGCACGATTTAAGCCTTAAAGATTTATCCTTGCTCAATCATTTATCGGAACTGCAAAATATAGGCGTTAACTCATTTAAAATTGAGGGGCGAATGAAACGCCCCGAATATGTTGCCGCCGCCACTGCTGCGGCATATGCCGCGCGCGATATGGGCTATGTGCCGCAGGATATTGAAAATCTTTTAAAAAACGTCTTCTCGCGTTCAGGCTTTACCGACGGCTATCATACCGGAAATTTAAACCGAGATATGTTCGGCATACGCACAAAGGACGACGTTACCGCGGCGGACGCGGCATTTGCCTCTCTTCACGGGCTTTACCGCGCCGAAAGGCAAAGCGTTAAAATTTCAGCGGCGCTGACCGTGAAAAGCAATACTCCCCTGCGCCTTACTTTAAGCGACGGCAAAAACACCGTAACCGCCGAGGGCGAAATACCGCAATCGGCGCAGAATAAACCCGTTACCGCCGAAAGACTGAAAGCCGCGATTGATAAATTCGGCTCAACCCCATATTTGCCAGAAAAAATTGACGTTATATGCGATAATGGGCTGTTCGTTCCCGCCGCCGAAATAAATTCCCTGCGCAGAGCCGCCGCCGAAAAATAAGATTCGGCACTGGCGGAAATTAAAAGAGAAAGACCTCCTAAATCGGCTTATACGGCTGAAAACACCAAACGGGCTGCAAAGCCGCAAAAGCTGTACGCCCGCTTTTTCCGCCGTGAGCAATTACCCGAAAGCCTTGCGGGTATAAGCAAAATAATATTTCCCATAGAAAACGAGCCGCCGGAAATACCGGCGGGAATTTCGGCGGTTGCGGAGCTGCCTCGAATAACCGCAAACGAGGAATACATTAAAAACCGCCTTGAGTTGTTTAAAAGGCGCGGCTTTACAAAGGCGATTTGCGGAAATATCGCGGCGGTAAATATAGCGCTTGACTGCGGCTTCTCGGTAATTGCCGATATAGGGCTTAACATATATAATTCGGCAAGTGCAAAAGAGGCGCGCAATATGGGCGCCGATGAAATAACGCTTTCGTGCGAAATGCTTTTAAGCGATATTTCAAGACTTTCATCACCCGTGCCGACAGGTATTATAGCCTACGGCAAGCTGCCGCTTATGCTTTACAGGTGCTGCCCCGTTAAAAACGGCAAAAGCTGCAAAGAGTGCGGCGGCAACGGTACGGTAACCGACCGCAAAGGGGTAGTTTTTCCCATACAGTGCGGGAAAACCTATTCCGAAATGCTGAACTCGGTGCCCGTATGGCTTGCCGACCGAAAAGCAGAGCTTGCCCCGCTTGATTTTCTGACCCTTTATTTTACCGACGAAACCGCCGCGCAGGCGGAAGAAATTATAAACGCATATATAAACGGCGGCGCCCCCTGCGAAAAATACACCCGCGGTCTTTACTACCGCGGGGTGATTTAAAAGATATTCGGTATTATTTAATAACGGAAAAATTCTTGTTTTCCACATGAACAATTCTGTCGCACGCTTTAAGGCTTGTGTTTCGGTGAGTTATAAAAAGTATGGTCTTATCGGTCATACTTTTTATATTTGTAAGCACCCGCGTTTCGGTTTCTTCGTCCAGTGCGCTTGTAGCCTCGTCAAGCAGAATAACAGGCGTATCTGTAAGCAATGCGCGGGCTATTGATATACGCTGAATCTGCCCTTCGGAAAGCCCCGCTCCCCTTTCGGCAAGTCGGGTTTCAAAGCCCTCGGGCAGTGATACTATATAATCGTAAATTTCAGCAGCGCGCGCCGCCTTTTCAATCTGCTCGTCGGTAATAGCGGGGTCGCACATTGTTATATTATCCCGCACCGTACCCGAAAGCACCATATTCCCCTGCGGAACATAAGCGAACAGCCCGCGCATGGACGCGTCAAGCGGGATATTGCCGTTTACGGTAATACTGCCCGACTGCGGCTCGTAAAGCCCCAGCATAAGCTTGAAAAGTGTGCTTTTGCCGCTGCCCGATTCGCCTGTAATAGCGGTTATATGCCCGCGCTCGGCAGAAAAGCTGCAATCGTTTAAAATAACCTCGCCGCCGTAGCCAAAGCAAAGATTATTAACTTCAATTGAGCGAAAATCGCTCTTTATCCTTTCAAGCTCGGCTTTTTCGGCGGGTAAGGGCTCGTCCTCATTGCTTTCAAGCTCCATAAGCCGCTCAGCGGACGCCAAAGCCGAATAATACTGCGGCAGTATGCCCGAAACGTTTTGCAACGGCGCGCGCAGCTGAGAAATAAGCTGCAAAAACGCCATAAGCGTGCCGTATGTAATAGTACCCGCAGATAAACCGCCCGCACCCCATAAAAGCACGGCGTAATACCCCACTGTAAAAAATGTATACAGGCTGATATTCGCTATTACCGATATGCTTGTCCGCTTGATTTTAAGGCGGAAGTTTTTATCCATATAGCTATCCAGCTTATTTATAAACGGAACCTCGCTTATAAAGGTTTTAATCACCACAATATTTTCAAAGCATTCCTGCATAAAGGCGCGCGTTTTGCCCTCGGTTTTCTGGCACTCCTTATGCATATATTTATACTTTTTGTTTATCGCCCTGCCTATTGCCGGAACGGTAACGCCGCAAAACAGCACCGCTCCCGCAATATACGGATTCAGAACAAGCATTGTGCCTATGCCCGCAATTATCTTGGTAGCCATTGATATTACATTCGGTATTATGTTAACCGAGCTTGTAACCACCGTATCAATATCCGAGGTAAAGCGGTTCAGTATATCCCCCGAGTGATAAGCGCTTATATCAGAATATTTTTTACGGCAAAGCACGCCGAAAAGATGATTTCTGAAAGCTATGGTCTGCTTACCGTTTGAATAGGCGTTTAAAAGTGACTGCGCCGCGCTCAGCAAAATTTGAAAGGCTATCACCGCAAAAAGCAATATGCCGTTTTTCAAAAGACTGCCGGGTGTCTCGTTTGTAGCAACATCAAGCACTCTTTTGGTTATTAGCGCAAGCGCAACAAAACTGAGCGCCGAAAGCGCCGAAATAACCGACACGGCGGCGGTAAGCGGAATATACCGCTTTATGCGCCTGTATACCCACTTTAGTGTTTGGCTGTTATTTTCTTTATTTTTCATTTCAGTCTTCTATTACACCGTTTTCTTTCATTGTTCTTAAAAACACGTCAATATCGCCGAGCGCAAGCACGGTGGATATTTCAAAATTATCAAGCAGTGCGTTCAGCATATCCTTTTTTGTGGGATCACCGTTTTCAAGCATATGCCATAAAAACATTGCCGTTTCGGTTAAAACAATGGTATTTTCCAGCTTGTCAGAGCCGTCCTTTTCATAAACAACGGTGTTCTGACCGTGCATATTTACTACCTTATAGCCATCCTTAATTCGCATAGAGATTCCTCACTTGTTAATAAAAGGTAAATTTATTATATAACAAAACAAAATATATTGCAAGTACAATACGTTTTGGTGTATAATGTATTATATTAAAAGTTACGGGGAGATATAACAATGGATACTTTTTTTGAACAGATAATTGCGGTGAAGAAAAACGGAAAAGCCCTTGCCGCAATAATAGGCATTTGGCTTGCGGCTTTTCTTGTTTGCTTTGTGCTCATAATGTTTATGGGTGTTTTGGGTACGTTTTCGCTGCTGCTTGCCGCAGGCGCGCTTTTCGGCGCGTACAAGCTGTCGGTGCGCTTTAACGTTGAGTATGAGTATATTGTAACCAACGGAACGATGGATATTGATAAAATAATAAATAAAAGCTCAAGAAAGCGCATACTTTCCTTTGAACTTGCCACTGTTTCGCGCATTGAAAAGTTTAACCCAGCGCAAATTTCAAGCGTAAACACAAAAGAACTTTTCATTACCTGCAACGCGGACGACCCCGCCGCCTACCTTATGGTATCGTCTACCGAGGGCAAGGGTACAAGCTACTTAGTCTTTGCTCCCGACGAACGCGTGCGCTCGGCAATAGTTAAATTTGTGCCGAAATTCATTTCAAACAGTGCTTTTAAATAAACGGGGTGCCGCTATGCGTGTATTAACTGAGGGCTTGATAAGGGTCTCGGAGGAAGATGCCGTAAACAGCGGCGCTTTCTCTTTTCGTGAGCTTATGTACCGCGCGGGAAAATCGGCGGCTGATATTATTATGCGGCGATTCTCCGTTTACGGTAAAAAGGTTGCCGTTCTGTGCGGAAAGGGCAACAACGGCGGCGACGGCTTTGTAATAGCCGATATTTTAAGCCAAAACGGTGCTGATGTTACCGTTATAACGCCTATGGGCTTACCCGCAACCGAAAACGCGAAATATTATTATGACCGCCTTAACGCGGCTGTTTTCGGTAACGAAACCGATATTGAAAAATCCGACCTTATAATAGACGCGCTTTTCGGCATAGGGCTCAACCGCGCGCCGAGTGAGACGGTGGAAAAAATCATAAATATTGCAAATGCCGCCCCCTGCCCCCGTGTTTCGGTGGATATTCCGAGCGGGGTTATGACCGACAACGGCATTGTACCCGGGGAAGCGATATATGCCGATTTAACCGTTACGTTTATAGCCTTAAAGCCCTGCTTTTTGCTGCCGCCCGGCTCTGATTACTGCGGCGAGGTGACTGTTGCGGATATAGGCGTTACGCCGAGCGTGTATGACTACGAAACAATAGAAAAGCCGAGCTTTGAAAAGCGCAGGCATAATTCCCACAAGGGCACCTTCGGCACCGCAGTTACATTTTGCGGCAGCTACGGCTTTGCGGGCGCCGCCGTGCTTGCGGCAAAGGGGGCGCTGCGCAGCGGTGTTGGCATTTTAAAGGCTGTTTTATGCGAAAGTATTTATGTTCCTTTCACCGTTTCCGTTCCCGAGGCGGTGTGCGTGCCTGTAAAGCCCAATGCGGCGGGCAGGTTTAACCCCGATAATATTGATATTCCCGCACTGCCTGTGTAAAGACATTCACAAAATCCTTTTTCTTTATCGGCTTTACTATATACTGGAACGCATTGACCGAAAACGCATCCGGCATATACTCGGAGTATCCTGTCACAAAAATAAGCAAAGGCAGACTGCCCCATGCCGCCTGTTCCTTATCTGCTTGTATCTGCCGAAGCTGCTTTGCCACGCTCATACCATCTATATCACCCATTGCAATATCAAGAAACAGTACATCTATTTTTTCACTGTTCTCTTTTTCTGCCTGCAATAATTCTTCCCCGGAAGCATATTCTGTGATCTGACATTCCTCATTCTGCTGCTCTATCAGCTTTCGGATATATGCCCTCACATTTTCTTCATCATCACAAATCCCAATATGCAAAATTTCCACCTCCAGACTGCTCTTTTTCTACACTTATATTATCGTCAAAAATCACAAAAAAATTTTATTTATTGCGTAACTGGACATAAAAAATTTTTAAAAAGGCTATTTAGGTCCCAAAAGCTCTCTCTTGCGAGAGAGCTTGGTCTGCACCTGTAAAGTCAAGGTTGTTTTGGTGTAAATAGCATA
>URPQ01000084.1 GCA_900549755.1 uncultured Oscillospiraceae bacterium | reverse complement strand
CCGGGTCAAGACAGAGCGCAGCGTTGCCTACATCGACCACAACACGCTGCAGTCCGGCTTTGAAAACGCCGATGACCACCGCTATATCCAGTCCGTCGCAAAAAAGCACGGCATCTGGTTCTCCCGCCCCGGCAACGGCATCTGCCACCAAGTCCATCTGGAGCGCTTCGGCAAGCCCGGCAAGACCCTTATCGGGTCGGACAGCCACACCCCCACCGGCGGCGGCATAGGTATGCTTGCAATGGGCGCGGGCGGACTTGACGTGGCGGTTGCCATGGGCGGCGGCGCTTACTACATTACAATGCCAAAAATGTATAAGGTAAATTTAAAGGGTAAATTAAAGCCTTTTGTTACCGCGAAAGATATAAGCCTTGAAATTCTGCGTATACTCTCAGTTAAGGGCGGCGTAGGCGCCATAATCGAGTGGGGCGGCGAGGGTATTAAGTACCTTTCCGTGCCGGAGCGCGCCACCATTACCAATATGGGCACTGAGCTCGGCGCTACCACCTCAATCTTCCCGTCTGATGAGGTTACAAAGAAATTCCTTGAAGCAGAGGGCAGAGGAGAGGATTATACAGAGCTTTCAAGCGACGCGGACGCGGTTTACGATAAGGTAATAGATATTGACCTTGATAACTTAAAGCCGCTTATAGCATGTCCGCACAGCCCCGACAATATCGTAACGGTAGAATCCTTAAAGGGCACAAAGGTTGACCAGGTCTGCATAGGCTCCTGTACCAATTCATCACTTTTTGATATGCTAAAGGTTGCGGCGCTTTTAAAGGGCAAAACCATTTCGCCCAACGTGAGCCTTTCCATTTCGCCCGGCTCTAAGCAGGTGCTTTCAATGCTGGCGGATTGCGGCGCGCTTTCAGATATATTAGCAAGCGGAGCAAGACTGCTTGAATGTGCCTGCGGGCCCTGCATAGGTATGGGCTTTTCGCCTAATTCCGCGGGTGTATCATTACGCACATTCAACCGCAATTTCTTAGGTCGCAGCGGCACTAAGGACGCAAGCGTGTACCTTGTTTCCCCCGAAACCGCGGTTGCCGCGGCGCTTACGGGCGAAATTACCGACCCGAGACTTTTGGGTGAAGAACCGCACGTTACAATGCCTGCCGCTTTCAAAATTGACGACAGCGCGGTAATCCCCCCCGCAACACCCGAAGAGGCTAAGGACTTAGAGGTTCTGCGCGGACCGAACATTAAGCCTTTCCCGAAATCGGAACCGCAGACCGATACCCTTTCAGCCGAGCTTGTGCTGAAAGTCGGCGATAACATAACCACCGACCACATTATGCCCGCAGGCGCTAAAATATTGCCCTACCGCTCAAATATTCCGCACCTTTCGCAGTTCTGCTTTGCGGTGTGTGATGAGACCTTCCCCGAGCGCGCAAAGGCACTCGGTAAAAGCATAATTGTAGGCGGCAGTAACTACGGTCAAGGCTCCTCGCGCGAGCATGCTGCACTTGTGCCTATGTATTTAGGCGTTCGCGCGGTTATTACAAAAAGCTTTGCGCGTATTCATGTTGCTAACCTTATAAACGCGGGCATTATGCCGCTTACCTTTAAAAATCCCGATGATTACGATAAGCTCAATCAATCGGATAAATTAACGCTTACAAATGTGTTTGCGGGAATGGACAGCGGCGAAATAATGCTGAAGGATGAAACCACAGGCGACAAAATACCGCTTGTATGCTCCTTTACCGAGCGGCAGAAAGCAATACTCAAAGCAGGCGGACTGCTTGAATATACCAAAAAGGAAGGCTGATATAAAATGGAAAAGTACATTGACGCGGCGGTTGAACAGTTCCGCACACTTTTAAACGAGCAGATTGCGCGCGAGCGCAAAATGGAGCAAGATAAGCGCTACACCGATTATAAAAAGCTTGATAAAATTATAATCGGCATTTGCGGCGGCGACGGCATAGGGCCGATAATTTCCGCCGAATCAGAGCGCCTTTTGCAGTTTATTTTAAAGGATGAAATTGCCGCGGGCAAAATTGAGCTGCGCACTATCGAGGGGCTTACCATTGAAAACAGAATTGCGCACAATCAGGCTATACCCGACGACGTTTTGGCAGAAATAAAGGCTTGCAACGTTATTCTTAAAGCGCCTACTACCACGCTTAAGGGCGGCACGCTTGAAAGCGCAAACGTGGCAATGCGCCGCGAGCTTGACCTGTATGCTAACGTTCGCCCCGTAGCCGTGCCCGAGCTTGGAATTGACTGGACCTTCTTCCGTGAGAATACCGAGGGCGAGTATGTTCTCGGCAGCCGCGGCGTGGAAATTCCCGACACCTTGGCTTTCGATTTTAAGGTTACCACCAACGAGGGCACAAAGCGCATTGCGCGCGCCGCTTTTGAGTATGCTAAGAACAACGGCAAAACCAACGTTGCAATAGTTACAAAGGCTAATATTATGAAAAAGACCGACGGCAAGTTCTCAGAGCTTTGCCACGAGGTTGCAAAGGATTACCCAGGTATTACCGCCGAAGATTGGTACATTGATATTATGACCGCGAACCTTGTAAACGAGCGCGTAAGAAGCAACTTCCAGGTTATTCTTCTGCCGAATCTTTACGGCGATATTATTACCGACGAGGCAGCGCAGATACAGGGCGGCGTAGGCACGGCGGGCAGCGCCAATATAGGCGACGTTTACGCTATGTTCGAGGCTATTCACGGCTCCGCACCGCGTATGATAGAAACGGGCAGGGGAGCATATGCCAACCCAACCAGTATGTTTAAGGCTACCGAAATGCTGCTGCGCCACATCGGCTTTACCGAAAAGGCGGATAAGCTGAATAAAGCGCTGCACATCTGCACCGAGGTTGATAAAAAGTATGTTATAACGGGCCATGAGGATGGCGCTACCTGCTCACAGTTCGGCGATTACTTAATGGCGACTATTGAAAAGCTTTAATAAAGCTGTTTTGTGAGAAAATAGCTTATAAATTGTTTTTGGCTCCCTTCTGCGAGGGAGCCAAAAAAGCTTTATAAAAAGAGAGAAAAGGTAAGAACCCCTTTTCTCTCTTTTTTGTTGCATATTTTATTAAAGTGCCTTTGGGGTAAAGCCCAAATCTTCAATTTCCCGCAGGGCGGTTGCAAGGCAATGCTCGCAGCCGTCTATAGTCACGGTTTTGTTTTCAAGCGATACGCTGAATTTAAGCTCTGCCGCATTAAGCGCGTTTGTTATGCGCTTAACACAGGCATCGCAGTGCATATCGGGTACGGATATTACTCTTTCCATTTTTATCACCTCACTTCATCAGCTTTTGCAGGGTGGCGGTAAGCTCGTCTATAACCGAGTCGTCGCCCGCGCGTATGTTATCCGCCACGCAAGTGTGTATATGGTTTGAAAGCAATTCGCGGTTAAAGGCGTTGAGCGCCGCTTGAATTGCCGATACCTGAATTAAAATGTCGGTGCAGTATGCGTCGTTTTCAAGCATTGAGCGAACGCCGCGCACCTGCCCCTCTATGCGGTTAAGGCGGTTTATAAGCAGCTTATACTCCTTTTCATCGCGGTGCTTTTTCTTTTTGCAACATTCACATTCGCTCATAGCTTTTTACCTCTCAATCTTAAAGCGTTGCCAACAACAAATACCGAGCTTAGCGACATTGCAAGCCCCGCCAGCATCGGGCTTAAAAGCGGACCGCCGAAAACATAAAGCAGCCCCGCTGCTATGGGTATGCAAATTGCGTTATAGCAAAACGCCCAGAAAAGATTTTCCTTTATATTGGTTATGGTCAGTCGGCTGAGTCTGATTGCGCGCGGAACATCGAGCGGGTCGTTTTTCATAAGCACAATATCCGCCGCCTCAATTGCAATATCGCTGCCGCCGCCCACGGCACAGCCTATATCAGCCTCGGTCAGAGCGGGCGCGTCGTTAATGCCGTCGCCCACCATCATAACAACGCCGTATTTTTGCTTTATTTCGGAAATTATTTTTGCTTTTTCCTCGGGCAGAACCTCGGAATATACCTCGTCGGCACCTACCGCCGCGCCTATATACTCGGCGCAGGCTTTATTATCGCCCGATAAAATAACGGTTTTAATGCCTAATTTTTTAAGGCGGGCAAAAGCGTCTTTAGATGTTTCCCGCACTTGGTCGGCAATGGCTATAAGACCTATGCACTCGCCGTTTGCGGCGGCGTAAATAAGTGATTTACCCTCGCCCGCAAGCCTTTCGCCAGTTTCGCGGTATTTTGATATATCAGCGCCGCCCTCTGCAAGCAGCGAAGCATTGCCGAGCAGAATATTTTCACCGTTTATAATGCACCTAAGCCCTTTACCCGAAATATATTCGCTTTTTTCGGCTCTGCCTGCTACGTTTATGCCGCTTTCGGCGGCATACGCTGTAACCGCTTGCGCCAGCGGGTGAGCAGAGTCAGCCTCGGCTGCCGCTGCGGTTTTCAAAAGCCGCGCTTTATCGTCGGCGTAAATATCGGTCACCGCTGCCTTACCGACGGTCACGGTGCCTGTTTTATCAAAAACCGCCGCCTTTACGGTGTGGGTTATTTCAAGAATCTCGCCGTTGCGAATTAAAATTCCGTTCTCGGCGCCAAGCCCTGTGCCTACCATTACCGCCGTAGGCGTTGCAAGCCCCAAAGCGCAGGGGCAGGCGATAACAAGCACGCTTGTGAATACCCTAAGCGCAAAGGAAATATCCTTACCCGCAATCAGCCACGCCGCCGCGGCAATAACCGCAATAGTAATTACCACCGGCACAAACACGCCGGCAACCTTGTCCGCCGTTTTTGAAATGGGGGCTTTTTTATTTTGCGCGTCCTCAACAAATTTAATTATTTTTGCAAGGGCGGTATCCTTACCGATTTTAGTAACCGTAACGTATATTACGCCGCTTATATTTATGCTGCCGCCCGTAACAAGGCTGCCCTCTGTCTTTTCAATCGGCAGGCTTTCGCCCGTCAGCATTGATTCATCGGCGCTGCTTTCACCCTTTATTATTTTGCCGTCAAGCGGTATGCTCTCGCCCGGCTTTACAATTACCGTTTCGCCAACGGCTACATCTTTTGTGGGTACTGTAATTTCCTTGCCGTCGCGCAGTACCCTCGCGGTATCGGGCGATAAACGCATAAGCTTTTCCACTGCCGAGGCTGTTCTGCGCTTGCTGTGCTCCTCAAGCTGCTTGCCGAGCGCCACAAGAGTTATTACCACTGCTACCGATTCATAATAGAGGTTATGCACCGCGTGCATATTGTAGGGTATCATATAGGTCATAACCACGCTGTAAATAAATGAGGCGCCCGCGCCCACGGCTACAAGAGAATCCATATTCGGGTTACCGCGCAAAAGCAGGGGAATACCGTGGGTGAAAAAGCGCCTGCCTATAAACATTACAGGTATGCAAAGCAGCAGCTGGGTAAGCGCAAAGCCGTAGGGGTCGCCCGAAATATTCATAAACGGGGGAACGGGCAGCTTGTCCGTCAGCATTTGCCCCATTGAAATGTAGAGTAATAAAGCCGATAATACCGCCGAAACCACAGTACCGCCGAAGCCGCCCTTTTTCTTTTCGTCTGTTTTCGGTTTTTCCGCCTCCTCGGGGGTATCGGGGCGTATTCCAAACCCCGCTTTTTCAACCACGCGGGTAAAATCTGCCTGACCGGTCTTTTCCTCATCATAACTTACGGTCATTTTTCCTGTTATAAGGTTAACATCACAGTTTTCAACGCCCTCCAGCCGCGACACTACGCGCTGAACCGATGCAGAGCACGCCGCGCAGGACATTCCGCTTATTATATATTCTTCCTGTTTCATAGGCTATCTTCCTTTCTGTGTGTTATTATATACCCCTTGGGGGTATTTGTCAAGCCGAAAAACAGAAATTTTATTGACAAGTATTAAGTAAGATGCTATAACCGGTTGAAAGAAAAATATGCGATTATTTGGCGGAAAACTACGAAAAGCTTCCCATAATTACCGCCGAAACGGTGGCTATGGGGGCGGGCGTTGCGAAATCGGCGGTGGTAAGGTGCTTTGGGGTGTTAATGCCTAT
>URPQ01000083.1 GCA_900549755.1 uncultured Oscillospiraceae bacterium | reverse complement strand
TTTTTATCTTCGCCCGACTCGCCGCAGCCGCCCCACGCGTTTTCACACCCGGTTGCTACCTGCCACAAATCAATATCCTTACTGTAATGCACCAGCTCGGCGTGTTGGTGCCCGAAATTATAAAGCAATATTTTACCGTTTTTAATATTGCCGAAATCCCTGTTTACACAAATTTTTCCGCCGTTTAAATCGGTATAATCAAATGAAATTGCACCGCGTTCTTTAAACGCCTTAAAAATCTTCCTCAAGTTTTCGCCGTTTTTACAGTTGCAGCTTGTGTCATTTTCAATTCCCATATGGGATATTATTATGTAATCCCAATCCTCCGGCGCGCACAGCGCCTGCCCGCACAGCCAGTCAAGCTGTTCATTGGTATACCAAAAGCGCGGAAGTCGGTTTACATTTTCCGTAACCGTGCCGTTTTCATCAAACGGTTTGCGCATATCCATAGTATCAAGCACTATCACACGGGTCTTTTTTCGGTTTAAGTCGTAATAAAAATATTTTGAAAATTCGTAGCTTTTATCGTGAACGCAATTTTTTGCAAAGGGGTAATTACCCAGTACCTTTTCTTTCCAATCCTTATCGCTTATAAGCCATTCAAGACGAATTTCGGGCACATCGGGATTTAAAATCTGAAAGCCGTTATCATCGTGATTTCCAAAGGCAATTATAACGGGCTTTGTGCAATTCCGCAGCGGGCTGAGCGTGCGGTTAATTGTATCAATTACCGCCTGTTTTCCCTTTATGCTGTATGAATTTATAATATCGCCGCCTATAGCCAGAAAATCAATATTATCGTTGTTTTCGGCGAAATTAACCGCTGCTTTAAGGTGACTTATTGTTTTTTCAATTCTGTTTTCAACCGCCGCTGCATCCTCAAATACCTTTAACTCGCCATTTGAATTTTTGCGAAGATATTCGTCAGCGTGAATATCGGCACAGAAAACATAATTAACGGCGTCGGAGCCTACGCGGTTTATCTGTCCGTTTATCTCGTCAAACCGCTCCCTTACGGTGTAATTCATACTTATTCTCCCTTGCAAATAAGATTATGTGTTTGCATTGCAATTATAGCATATATAAATTTTACGCGCAATGTAAATAATTACCGATATGCTGTGAAAAATTAAAGCCTTCCGCTTGCCAGGGCTTGCGCCGAAACAGCCGGAAGACTTTATATATATACTACCGTTAAATCTTTTTATCGCTTGTAAGCACGGTTTTGCCGCCCATATAAGGTCTTAAAGCCTCGGGAATCAAAACGCTGTAATGCTCGCCGTCAAAACGGAGATTGTTTTCAAGGAAAGCTATGAGCATACGCGGCGGGGCTACAACCGTGTTGTTAAGGGTGTGGGCAAGGTATTTTTTACCGTCCGCGCCCTTTACTCTTATGCCCAATCTTCTTGCCTGCGCGTCGCCGAGGTTAGAGCAGGAGCATACCTCAAAATACTTCTGCTGCTTGGGCGACCACGCCTCAACATCATAAGATTTAACCTTTAAATCCGCAAGGTCGCCGGTGCAACATTCAAGGGTTCTTACGGGTATATCCATACTGCGGAAAAGCTCTACCGAGTAGCTCCACATTTTGTTGAACCAATCCATGCTTTCCTCGGGGCGGCAAATAACTATCATTTCCTGCTTTTCAAACTGGTGTATACGGTAAATGCCACGCTCCTCAATGCCGTGCGCGCCCTTTTCCTTACGGAAGCAGGGTGAATAGCTTGTAAGGGTTAAGGGCAGCTTTTCCTCAGGGGTAATGCTGTCTATGAACTTGCCTATCATAGAATGCTCAGATGTACCTATAAGGTAAAGGTCCTCGCCCTCTATTTTATACATCATAGCGTCCATTTCTTCAAAGCTCATAACGCCGGTAACTACCTTACTTCTTATCATATAAGGCGGTATGCAGTAGGTAAAGCCCTTGTCTATCATAAAATCGCGCGCATACGCCAGCACCGCCGAGTGCAGGCGCGCAATGTCGCCCATAAGGTAATAAAAGCCCTCGCCCGCAACCTTGCCGGCAGCGTCCTTATCAATGCCGTCAAAAAGCTGCATAATATCGGTATGGTACGGAATTTCAAAATCGGGGTGAGACTGCTCACCGAACTGCTTAACCTCCACATTTTCGCTGTCGTCCTTACCCACAGGCACGCTCGCGTCCACTATATTCGGTATTTTCATCTGTATTTCGGTAACCTTTTTTTGCAGCTCGTCCTCTTTTTCTTCAAGGGCTTTAAGCTCCTCTGCCTGCTCGTTTACAAGGCGCTTCATTTCTTCCGCCTCGTCGCGCTTGCCCTGCGCCATTAAAGCGCCTATCTGCTTGCTTACCTTGTTGCGGTTGGCGCGCAGGTCGTTAGCGCGGTTGTTGGCAGCGCATTTTTCGCCGTAAAGCGAAATAATTTCGTCAACAAGCGGCAGCTTTTTATCTTCAAACTTCTTTTTAATGTTTTCTTTAACAATATCCGGATTTTCGCAAATAAATTTAATATCCAGCATTTTTATTCCTCCGTCAGACCATAATCTTTTTTTAGTATAACACAACTGCCTTTTTCTGTCAAATTTTTTAAGCGAAAGTTTTTCAGAAAAAAAGATTTTTATTTTTTAAAAAAACTCTTGCAAAACAAAATAATATATGGTAATATAGTATTAATCGTTCTTTGGGGCATTAGCTCAGCTGGGAGAGCGCTACACTGGCAGTGTAGAGGTCAGCGGTTCGATCCCGCTATGCTCCACCAAAGGTCTGCAAATCTCATTAAGGGTTTGCAGGCCTTTATTTTTTGCCGTTTGCTTTATTAACTAATAAAATACTTGCAATATAAAATCAGCCGTTGTATAATAAAATGTAATTACCTTGTAAGTGATTGCAAATATATTAAAAAACGGGGTATATGAATTATGGTTAAGGCTGTTGTAGGTGCAAACTGGGGCGACGAGGGCAAGGGTAAAATTACCGATATGTTAGCCGGAAACGCCGATTTTGTCGTTCGTTTTCAGGGCGGTGCCAACGCGGGTCACACTATAAAAAACAAGTACGGCAAGTTTGCGCTGCACACTCTGCCCTCGGGCGTTTTTAACGAGGGTGTTACAAACTGCATAGGCAACGGCGTTGCGCTTGACGTTGACAAGCTGTTAGAGGAATATAACAGCATAGTTGAAAAGGGCGTTCCCGCACCCAAGCTCGTAATTTCCGAGCGCTGCCAGATGGTTATGCCGTATCACGTGCTTTTTGACGTTTACGAGGAAGAACGTCTCGGCAAGGCGAGCTTCGGCTCTACAAAATCGGGTATTGCGCCCTTTTATTCGGATAAATACGCAAAGATAGGCTTTCAGGTGTGCGAACTTTTTGATGAAAAGGCGCTGAGAGAAAAGCTTGAGCGCGTGCTTGAGGTTAAAAACGTTTTAATTGAAAACCTCTACCATAAGGAAAAGCTTTCGGTTGACGATATTTTCAATAAAATGATGGAATGGAAAAAGGGCATTGCGCCTCTTGTGGGCGATGTTCGCAAAATGCTTTATGAGGCTGATAAAGCGGGTAAAACAATATTGCTTGAAGGGCAGCTCGGCACTATGAAGGATACCGACCACGGCATTTACCCCATGGTTACGTCTTCAAATACATTGGCAGGCTACGGCGCTGTGGGCGCGGGTCTTCCGCCCTACGCAATTAAAGAAATTTACACCGTTATAAAGGCTTATTCATCGGCAGTGGGCGCGGGCGCGTTTGTCAGCGAGATATTCGGGGACGAGGCGCAGCAGCTGCGCGACCACGGCGGCGACGGCGGCGAATACGGCGCTACCACGGGCAGACCGCGCAGAATGGGCTGGTTTGACTGTGTAGCCACCAAATACGGCTGCGAGGTTCAGGGCACGACCCATGCAGTCCTTACGGTTGTTGACGCGCTTTCTTACCTTGATGAAATTAAGGTCTGCACCGGCTATGAAATTGACGGCAAGGTAACAAAGGACTTCCCTGTTACGGGTCTTCTTGAAAAGGCAAAGCCCGTGCTTACCACCCTGCCCGGCTGGAAATGCGATATAACCGGAATTACCGAATATAACAAGCTGCCCGAAAACTGCCGCAAATATATTGAATTTATAGAGCAGGAAATTGGTTTTAAAATACATATGGTAAGCAACGGACCTGCGCGCGAAAACATTATTATTAAAGAATAATCAGGGAGAATACCATGAATTTTACCCCAATTGACAATAACGGAACGGTAGACGGCTTTTGCCTTATAAAAAGTCTTGATAAAAAGACCTCATCAAAAGGCGATACATACCTTGATATGACCCTATCGGACGCGGGAGGCGAAATAAACGCAAAGCTCTGGCGGTACAACCCCGCCGTTCACGGCGAATATGAAATAAACGAGCTTGTGAAAATTCGCGGCGTAATTTCGCAGTACAACGGCAACGACCAGTTGAAAATTGACCGCATACGCAAAATAATCCCCGAGGATAACGTTAAAACAGAGGATTTTGTGAAATCCTCGGATTATTCGGGTGAGCAGATGTATGACGAGCTATATAAAATAGCCGACAGCTTTGAAGATAAAGAGCTTAAAGCGATAGTTACAGCCATTTTAGCCGATAACCGTTTAGCGCTTCTCTACTGGCCTGCGGCGTTTAAGCTGCACCACGCCCTGCGCGGCGGTCTGCTTATGCACTCGTTATCTATAGTAAGGCTGGCAGAGGGCGTTTGCAAGGTCTACCCGTTTGTGGATAGGGAGCTTTTGCTTGCGGGCGCAATTTTGCACGATATTGCAAAGCTTTCGGAATTTACCGTTGCCGATACGGGAATTGCCACAGGCTACTCAAACGAGGGCAACCTGCTCGGTCACTTGGCAATGGGCGCTATGGTAATTGATAAATATGCGGAAAAGCTGGGTATAAGCCGCAAAACGGCAATGCTGCTTGAGCATATGGTGCTTTCTCACCACGGCGAGCCCGAGTTCGGTGCGGCGGTAAGACCTATGTTTATTGAGGCGGAGCTTTTAAGCGAGCTTGACCTTATGGATTCGCGCATTTTTGAAATGCGCGAGGCGGTTGCTGCAACAAAGCCCGAGGATTTTTCATCGCGGCTTTGGGCGCTTGATAACCGCAAGCTTTTCAATCACTCCCGCACGGAGCTTGAAAACGGTGTTAAGCTGTTCTGATAAAAGAACATAAAAAAGCACATAATATATTAAAAACGAAAGGAAGAATAAAAAATGAAAATCACAAAGGATATGCTTATAGGCGAGGTACTTGATATTGACAGCAGCGCGGCTGAATATTTCTTTGAAATAGGTATGCACTGCCTCGGCTGCCCCGCTTCGCGCGGCGAAAGCATTGAGCAGGCGTGCGAGGTTCACGGAACCGACTGCGACGCTTTGCTTGAAAAGCTTAACCGTCACTTTGAAAATAAATAATGGCGCTGAGTTTACGGCTCGCGCTTATCTCCGCCCTCGTGCCGCACGGCGCGAGGGTGTGCGATATAGGGACAGACCACGGCTATTTACCCATTGAGCTTATAAAGCGCGGGGATATTAAAAGCGTTATTGCGACAGATATACGCGAAAAACCGCTTGCCAATGCCGAGAAAAACATTAAGGCGGCGGGCGTAGGCGGTATAACACTGCGCCTGTGCGACGGGCTTGAGGGTATAGCGCAGGCTGAA
Organism: uncultured Oscillospiraceae bacterium; assembly: GCA_900549755.1. Taxonomy (GTDB): domain Bacteria; phylum Bacillota; class Clostridia; order Oscillospirales; family Acutalibacteraceae; genus UBA737. Next base: position 761 of record URPQ01000083.1, on the reverse strand, counting down.
GTTGATACTATAATAACAGCGGGTATGGGTGGCGAGGTTATAGCCTCAATACTGGCGCGTTCGCCCCTCCCCACCGCCGCGCCCGCGCCGCTGCTTATTATGCAGCCCACCACCTCGCCCGAATTTTTAAGGCGTTTTTTATGCGAAAACGGCTTTGAAATTATAAGCGATACCGCGCTCTGCGAAAACGCAAAGCTATATTCTGTAATTACGGCGCGGTATACGGGCGAAAAATACAGCTGCGGTGAAGAATTTTACTACTGCGGAAAGGTAGACCCGCAAACAGAAGACGGCGCAAAATACATAGAAAAGCAATATTTGCGGCTTAAAAAATGCGCCGACGCGCTTGAAAACATTCCCGAAAAGCGGGAAGAATATAAGCGCCTTGCGGAAATTTCCGCCGCGCTTAAAAAGAAACTTACGGAGAACCGAAATGGCATTTGACGGAGCATTTTTACACAAAACGGTAACTGAATTACAAGCTGCCGAAAATACGTTTGTAGATAAAATATACCAGCCCTCAAAGGACGAGCTGGTCTTTTTGCTGCGCAAAAGCGGATTTTGCAAAAAGCTCCTTATAAACGTGCGCCCGGGGGCTGCGCGTATTCAGTTCACCGAAACCAAATATGAAAACCCCGCCGTGCCGCCTATGTTTTGTATGCTTATACGTAAATATCTCTCTTCGGCGCGGCTTTTAAAAGTGACCCAGCCCGGCTTTGAAAGAATAGCCGAGCTTACTTTTTCCTACACAAACGAAATGG
>URPQ01000082.1 GCA_900549755.1 uncultured Oscillospiraceae bacterium | reverse complement strand
AGGTGTGCGTGCAGGAGGTAAAGCGGCAATTGCCGCTGTATTCATATAAATCGGGGAAACAGGAAATAAGCCTTTCCTTAAATTCATAGTCGCCGCCCGTTTCAAGCGAGGAAAAGCCCGGTGTATCGGCAATATAACCGCCGCAAGATAAGCGCAGCAGCTCTGTATGGCGGGTGGTATGGCGGCCTCTGCCAAGCTTTTCGCTGACCTCGCCCGTTTTAAGAGCGGTATTTCCGAAAATGCGGTTTAAAATGCTCGATTTTCCAACGCCCGAATTACCCGTTAAAACGCTTATCCCGCCCGAAAATTCGCTTTTAAGCGCGTCTATTCCCTCGCCCGTTTCGGCAGATACGGTAAATACCTTAAAACCCGCGGCGCGGTAAATGCTCTCCCAACGGCTGAAATCCCCCGCGTCGCACTTGTTAAATACAATAATCGGCTCTATTCCGTGATACACGGCAATCGCCGTAAGGCGGTCTATTATGTATTCGTTGGGCGACGGGTTTTCAAAGGAGGAAACTATAAAAAGCTTATCAATATTGGCAACAGGCGGGCGGGAAAGGAAATTTTTGCGCGGCAAAACAGCGGTGACAACGCCGCTGCCGCCCGATAATTCAAATTCCGCCCTATCTCCGACCAAAGGGGAAATTCCGCTTTTGCGGAAATTTCCCCTTGCCCTACATTCATATACCGCGCTGCCGCCGTCAATATAATAAAACCCCGACAGCGCTTTAATAATTATACCTGTCAATTGAAATCCTCGTTATCGGACGAAGAAGTATCGGCATCCAGCTTTTTATAATCGTCGTAACTGCCCACTCGCTTGGCGGCACCCTCTTTGAAGTCCACGGTTATTACCTGATAATCAAGCGCATTGCTTGAAGCAGACCTTATTTTTACCGTGTAAGTGCCGCTGTCGCGCTTTGAGGTTACGTTTTCAAAGGTGTACTTGCTAAGCTGTGTAGCGTCAAGCATCTTGCTCTCGGCAACCGCTACACCGTCAGCCCAAAGCGATACATAATACTGTTCAAGGTTCAAATCATTCGGTAAATTGACGGTTATATTAGCCGAGAAACCTTTGTTGACATATATCTTAACGGTTGAACCCTCGGCAATGCTGCTGCCGCTTGCAGGCTCCTGTTTTATAACGTACCCAACAGGCGCATACTCATAGCCGCTGCCCTTTGAATAATAAACCTCTTCAACCTCGGCAATAAGCTTTTTATCCTTCAAAAGCTTTTCGGCATCCGCCTGCTTCATAGTGGTGACCGACGGAGCGTTAACGTTCTGTATAGTCTTGCCCGAGCTTACGTAAACGGTAATCTTGGCGTTTTCTTCAACAACCTCGGTACGCTGGGGAGAGGTCTTTATAATAAGCCCCTTTTCAACGTCCTCGCTGGGCATTTCGGTTATAACGGTGGTAAAGCCCGCCGCTTTAAGCTCTGAAACGCCTGCGGATTCGGTCTTCCCGTAAACGTCGGGCACCTTTGTGGTGGACTGCCCCTTACTGATAAACAGGGTTATGGTAGCGCCTTTTTTAAGCTTCTGCCCCTCCGCCTTTGACTGCTCATATATATAACCGTAAGCGTAATCGGCATTGGACTCCCACTTTTCCTCAAACTTAAAGTTTGCCTTGTATTCATCGTTTGAGGTTACGTCCTCAAGTTTTTGACCTACGAACTTCGGGCAGGTAAGCTCAGAACCCGTACTTGACAGAAGTTTCGGCACAAATATTGCCGCAAGTATAACTATTGCAATAACCAGCGTTACGGCAATGCCCGCCAGTATCGGTATCATATTATTCTTTTCCTTGGGTTCTTCCTCTTCGCGCTCGGGTACCTGAACACTGTCGTAATCAAACGCGGCGGGAGCGAATTTTGTGGGAGAATCGTCCACAAAATAGGAATAATCAAAGGTGAGCGACGGGTCCTTTCTGAAAGCGCCCAAATCGCACAGCATTTCGGAAGCCGACTGATAGCGGCGCTCGGGGTTTTTCTGCATTGCGTGCATGGTTATCTGCTCAAGCCCTAACGGAATTGAGCCGTTTATCTCGGTGGGCAGCTGCGGGTCGCGCTGCAGCTGCATTATAGCAACCGAAACCGCGCTTTCTGCCTGGAAAGGCAGCTGACCGGTAAGCATTTCGTAAAGCATAACGCCCACCGAGTAAATATCGGTCTTTTCGTCGGTGCGCTCGCCCCTTGCCTGCTCGGGGCTGATGTAATGCACCGAGCCTATTGCCTTATCGGTTATGGTGCGCTGCTCGCTCCTTGCAAAGCGGGCAATGCCGAAATCGGTCACCTTAATAGTGCCGTCGGGCAGCACCATTATATTCTGCGGCTTAACATCCCTGTGCACAATGCCCTTATCGTGCGCATGCTGAAGTCCCTTTAAAATCTGAATGGTGAAGTGCACCGCGTCTTTCCAGCGCAGGCTGCCCTCACGCTCAATGTATTCTTTAAGGGTAATGCCCTCAATGTACTCCATTACGATATACTGTATAAGGTCGCCGAAGCTTACGTCAAACACCTTTACAATATTCGGGTGGGAAAGCATTGCAATAGCCTTTGATTCGTTTTTAAAGCGGCGGACAAATTCCTCGTTTGAAATAAATTCTTCTTTCAGAATTTTAACCGCTACTATGCGGTTTTCCTGATTATCGTATGCCTTGTATACTACCGCCATACCGCCTACGCCGATTATTTCCTTAATTTCATACCTGCCGTCAAGGCGTTTTCCTACAAATTTATCCATATGTTTTTATCCTTTCTGACGTTACTTTGTAACCGTGACAACCGTTATATTATCGCCGCCGCCGTTTTCGTTGGCTGTTTCAACCAAATTTTCGGCAACCGCGGATATATCGTTATTTTGAAAGACCGTTAAAATATCCTTATCGTCAAGGAAATTTGTAAGTCCGTCCGAGCAAAGCAGCAGCGTATCGCCGTCTGATAAAGTAAGGCAATCGCTGTCAACCGCCACGTCCTCTTCGGCGCCCAGCGCCCTTGTAATAACGTTTTTGCGCGGGTGAACCTTTGCGTCCTCCGGCGTTATTTTTCCGCTTTCTATAAGCGACTGCACTACCGAGTGGTCACGGGTAAGCTGCTTTATCTCACCGTTCACAAGGTAGATTCGGCTATCCCCCACATGGGCTATAACCGCCGTACCGTCCTTTACAAATGCCGCGACGGTGGTTGTTCCCATACCGGCGAGTTCCGTATTGTTTACCGCCTTGTCATAAAGCGATATATTTGCGCTCACAATGGCGTTTTTAAGCGTTTTTTCGGTATCGGTCATATTCATACCGCTCCTGTAAGAGCGTATAACGTACTCCGAAATATGCCGCACGGCAAGCTCGCTTGCAACGTTTCCGGCATTAGCGCCGCCCATGCCGTCGCAAACTACCGCGAAAACCGCGTCGTCGGTTATTTTACCGGCAAAGTAAGCGTCCTGATTATCGGTGCGCACCCGTCCCCTGTCGGTTTTACTGAATATCTGCAATGCTTTCACCCTCCTTTACCCGTTTTCGCAGCTGCCCGCACGAGGCGTCTATATCCGCACCCAGCGTTCGGCGCACCGTAGCGTTTACGCCGTTTGCGGCAAGCCTTTCTTTAAAACGGAGTATTTTATTTCTGTCCGGCTTTTTAAAGGAATTTTCCTTTACCGGATTTGCAGGTATAAGATTAACGTGGCACATAATTCCGCGCAGCTTTTTCGCCAGCATATCGGCGCAGGCGTCGGAATTATTTACGCCGTCTATCAGTGCGTATTCAAAGGAAATGCGCCTTGTGGTGACCGCTTGGTACTCTTTGCAGGCGGCAAGCAGTTCGTCTATATTCCACCGCTTGTTAACGGGCATTACCGAGGAACGAATATCGTCGCTCGCAGCGTGCAGAGAAATTGAAAGCGATATGGGAAGAGTAAATAATTTCAGCTTTTTTATGCCCGACACCACGCCCGAGGTGGAAAGGGATATATGGCGAAGACCTATATTTAAGCCCTTTTCATCCGATACCAGCTTTAAAAACCGCACCGAATTATCAAAATTATCAAGCGGCTCGCCCATGCCCATCATGACTATATTGGAAACGCGTATGTTATTATCCCGCTGGACCGCCGTTATTTGCGCCAGCATTTCGGAAGCCGTGAGACTTCTTGTAAGCCCGTTTATGCCCGATGCGCAAAATTTGCAGCCCATTCGGCAGCCCACCTGCGTTGAAATGCACACGGTGTACCCGTGCTCATATTTCATAAGCACGGTTTCAATAAGCTCGCCGTCAAAAAGGCGGAAAACGTATTTCACCGTTTCGTCAAGCCGTGATGCATACCTGCGCTCTGTTTCGGCGCCTGCAATATATGCGTCGGCTTTAAGCCTTTCGCGCAGCGCTTTTGAAATATCGGTCATTTCGTCAAAATCGGTAACGCCCGATTGCAGCCAGTGAAATATCTGCTTTGCGCGAAAGCGCGGCTCGCCCATTTCGGCTAAGAAATTTTCAAGCTCGGGCAGATACATTGACCTTATATCGATTTTACTCAAGCGGAGCGTTTCCCTCCTTTATCAGTAACGCACAGTAGAACCCGTCTGTTTTATCAATATGCGGCATATATGTGTGTTCATACGCTTTACGGAACATATTATAACGCATAATAAACGAATTTACAAGATTTTCATTTTCATTTTGCCTTAATGTGCAGGTAGAATACAAAATTCTGCCGCCCGTCTTTACATACCGCGCCGCATTTTCAAGTATTTTAAGCTGCGTTTGTGTAAGCGTATCGTCAAGGCAAACGTCTTTATATTTAATTTCGGGCTTGCGGCGCAGCACACCCAGCCCAGAGCAGGGAACGTCGCACAGCACCAAATCAAATTCACCAAGTGCTTCATCATAAATTTCGGCGTTTGCCGTTTTCGGCTTTATAATGTTTATTCCCAGTCTCTTTGCGCCGCTTTCGATAAGTCTTACGCGCTGCTCATATAAATCGCAGGAAATTATTTCGCCCGCGTTTTGCATAAGCATTGCCGCGGTAAAGCTTTTGCCGCCGGGTGCGGCGCATATATCAAGCACTCTTTCCCCCTGCTTCGGGTCGGCTATGCCTACCGCCCTTTGAGAGGCTAAGTCCTGCGCGTAGAAAAGCCCCTCTCTGTAAAGCTTATTTTCCGGAATATCAGAGCAGTGCTTTAAAATAAACGCATCTCTATCTCCGCTTATTTCGGCGGTAATTCCCTGCTCTTCCAGTTTTTCAGCCAGTTCCTCGGCGCTTGTTTTAAGGGTATTTACCCGCACGGTAAGCGGTGGGGCATCAAGGCTTGCGATTAAAAGCTGTTTTGCGGTTTCGGTGCCGTAGTCCTTTACAAACGACCCCACAACAGCGGCGGGGCAGGAATATTTTACCGAAAGCGACTTTATATCGCTGCCGCAGGGCAGTTCTACCCTGTTTCGCAGAATATTGCGCAAAACCGCGTTTACAAAGCCCGCGTTTCCGCTCTCTTTTGAACCCTTTACAAGCTTTACCGCCTCGTTTACCGCGGCGCTGTCGGGTATTTTATCCATATAATATATCTGGTAAACGGCGGTTCTTAAAGCGTTTATTGTAAGCGGCGCTATTTTTTTCACGGGGGTTTTTACAAACTGCGAAACAATGTAATCAAGGGTTATTTTGCGGTCCAGCACGCCGTAAAACAGCGCGGAGGCAAGCGCCCTGTCAGCCCCTGTAAGCCTCGATTTTGATAAAACCTCATTAAGCGCTATATTAGAGTACGCCGCGCCGCAGTTTACCCGCATTAAAGCGTTTACGGCGGTTTTACGTGCGTCAGCCATTTTCGTCCTCAATTTCGGCGCCCAAAGCTATGGGTCTGCCGCATAAATACTGCTTTGCAGTCATAGGCTTTGAGCCTTCGGGCTGAATTGTTTCAAGCGCAACCGCTTCTTTCTTGCAAGCGACAATAAGCTCGTTATCGCTTTTAAGCACCGCGCCCGCCGTGCCGTGCATATTTACAACGCGGCTCTTTATTATTTTTATACGCTTGCCGCCCGATATAAAGAAAGCAACCGGCCACGGGTAAAAGCCGCGCACCGCGTTGTGAACCTCTTCCGCCGTCATATCGTGAAAGCTGATTTTCGCCATTTCCTTTTTTATAATCGGCGCTGCTGTCGCTTTGCTTTCATCCTGCTTTATAGGGGTAACGTTTCCGTTTTCAATATCGGCAAGGGTCTTTACCAGTAACTCAGCGCCTATAACCGAGAGCCGCTCAAAAAGCTCGCCCGCGGTTTCTTCCGCGCCTATTTCGGTAACCGCGGTTTCTAAAATATCGCCCGTGTCCATACCCTCGTCCATTTGCATTGCGGTAACGCCCGTTTCCTTTTCGCCGTTTACAATGCACCACTGTATGGGCGCCGCACCTCTGTATTTAGGTAAGAGTGAAGCGTGCCCGTTTACACAGCCGTATCGCGGCAGGGTTAAAATTTCCGTAGGTAAAATTTTACCGTAAGCCACTACTGCTATAGCATCGGGTGCAATATTTCTTATTATCTTTTCCGCCTCGCCGTCGCGTAAGGTGCGCGGCTGAAA
>URPQ01000081.1 GCA_900549755.1 uncultured Oscillospiraceae bacterium | reverse complement strand
TACCCGGTCAGCCCTCAACCTATGCAAACAGTGAGGACGAGGCGGAAACCTTAGAGCTTTACGCCGAGGACGCCGTTACAGGACTTAAAATTACCCTTTATTATACCGTTTTTGAAAATTACGGGGTTATGACCCGCCGCGTGCGCGCCGAAAACAATGGCGATGGCATATTGGAGCTTGAAAGAATTTTCAGTCTTTGTCTTAACCTGCCCTCAATGGATTATGACCTTATCACCCTTTACGGCAGGCACGCAAAGGAGCGCAATATTGAGCGCAAAGCCCTTGCACACGGTGTTCAGGGGGTTGAAAGCAGGCGCGGTGTATCAAGCCACTGCCAAAACCCCTTTGCGGCTTTAGCAGGCAAAAATGCCGATGAGAATAATGGCGAGGTTTACGGCTTTAACCTTGTTTATTCAGGCAATTTTTCTGCACTTTGCGAATGTGACTTTAATTATACCTCCCGCTTTATTATGGGTATTAACCCGACTGATTTCGGCTGGAGGCTGCAAAAGGGCGAATGTTTTGATACGCCCGAGGCGGTTATGGTATACACCGAAAACGGCATAGGCGAAATGAGCCGCATTTTCCATCGTTTTTACAATAATAACCTTATACGCGGCAAATATAAAACCGAAAAGCGCCCGCTGCTTATAAACAGCTGGGAGGCGGCGTTCTTTAATTTTGACGATGAAAAGCTTGTGAATTTTGCGAAAGAGGCTAAAAAGCTCGGCATTGAAATGCTGGTTATGGACGACGGTTGGTTCGGCAGGCGCAACGATGATAAATCATCCCTCGGAGATTGGTATGTAAATGAGGAAAAGCTTAAAGGCGGGCTTTCTTACCTTATAGAGCGTGTAAACGCTGAAGGCTTGAAATTCGGCATATGGTACGAGCCTGAAATGATTTCGCCCGATTCCGATTTATTCCGCGCCCACCCCGATTGGCATGTTCATGTTGATAACAGAGTACCAATGCTTGGCAGGAATCAGTATGTTCTGGATTTTTCACGCGAGGATGTGCGCGAGAATATCTGGCAGCAGATGTATGATGTGCTATCAAAGAACAAAATTGACTATTTAAAGTGGGATTTCAACCGTAATATTTCGGACGCAGGTTCGGCACTTTTGCCGCCCGACCGCAAAAAAGAGTTTTTCCACCGCTTTATTTTGGGTACATACGAAATAATGGATAGGCTGACCAAAGCCTTCCCGAATATTCTTTTTGAAAACTGCTCGGGCGGAGGCGGACGCTTTGACCCCGCTATGCTTTACTATTCGCCGCAGATTTGGGCAAGCGATAACACCGACCCGATTGAACGGCTGTATATTCAGTTTGGTACATCTATGTGCTACCCCGCCTCTACCATGGGTGCGCACGTTTCTGCCTGTGACAGAACAGGCTACAAGACTAAAGGTAATGTGGCGCTTTGGGGCACATTCGGCTATGAGCTTGACCCATTAAAGCTTACCGATTCCGACCGCGAAATAATAAAGGAGCAGGTAAAGCTTTACCACAATACCTACGATTTAATAAGAAACGGCGATTTATACAGGCTGGTATCTCCCTTTGAAAACCCATACCGTGCGGTTTGGGAGATAGTATCGCTTGATAAATCCCGCGCTATGGTAACGGTGGTTACAATGCGCGGAGAATGTGCTCCGCATACAATAGTTAAATTGAGGGGGCTTGAGCCGCAAAGGTATTACCGAAATGAGAAAACCGGCGAGACCTATTCGGGCGCATTGCTTATGAACGCCGGGCTTAACCTTACCTACACCGCAAATAATGACGGCGACAGTGAGTTGCTGATCTTCACAGCGATTTAAAGAAAAACAGAGCAAAAAATAATCCCACTCATTCGAGGCGGGATTATTTTTTGCTGCAAAGTGTATGTATACTGTAATATTATTCAGCCGACGTTATAATCAGGTCGCCGCTTACCGTGTCTGTTTCAAAATCGGCAGAGCCGTCGCCGCAAACACGGCGATTTTTGCTTTCGGAAACAGTGGGAAGCCCGCAGCTTATATCACCGCTTACGGTATCGGCTTTAAGCGTGAAGCCGCTGTTTTTGGGTATTGTAAGTCTTATATTACCGCTTGTGCTGTCGCAATCCAGCTTTTTAAGAAGTGTGGCGGAGCTTACGGTCACATCTCCCGAAACACTATCGCTTTCAAGCTCTGTAAATTCACCGGCGGCTTTTATACTGCCGCTTACCGTATCAATATCAAGCTTTTCTGTTTTGATATTTTTCAAATCTGCGCCGCCGCTTACGGTGTCAATTTCTATTTTATCGCTCGCCGAAATGCCGGTAATAGTTACCTCAGCCGATACCGAATCGGACGTGACGGCTTTTAGCCCTTCCGCCACATTTGACGGAATTTTAACCGTAAGCGTTTTTTTCGGCGTTTTTTTAAGCCCGAACCGCATACCCGCAGCCATTTGCTGAATTATCAAAACGCCGTCTTCCACGCGCCAGCGGAGCTTATTCTCTTTTTCCGCAACCTCGGTTTCACTTATAACGGTATCCTCGCCGTCGTATGACTCAATATTTATTTTTCCGTTTGTCCAGTTTACCTTAATGCTATGAAATTCATCGGTCACCGTTCCGCCGCCCACATTGTAAAGGGCGGAATTTTTATATGTTACTCCAATACCGCCGAGCGACCAGTCTCCCGTAAAAAACGAGGAGGGGGAGGAGCTAATACCGACTACCAGCAAGGAAGTAAGTAAAACAGCTACCAGCGACCATATTATTATTCTTGCAATTGCGTTTCGTTTCATTATGCGCACCTCATCTCTTTAAATCGAAAACCGCTCTTACTATATTGGAGACCGCGCCGCCGATTATAAAAATAAGCCAGCTTATATACCAAGCCCCGGTTAAAAAGCTTATAACAAAATACGCCGTTAAGGTAAGCGCCCAAACAGCGCCGTTTACAGCCCCCATAAGCGAGCGGTCTTCGTTTTTTTCGCGGTTCCATTTTTTGAAGTCTTCAACCACCGTGTCGTCGGTTGCGGTATATTCAAGCCTCATCCCGCTGCGGTAAATAATCAGCGCCGTGGCAACCGCCGCTATAACGAACATTGATACTATACCGAAAACCTCGTTTATGCCTATTTCATCGCAAATTATAACCGGCACAACGCAAAGTATGTAAAGCGCCACAGCAACCGCTAAAAGCAGCGTGCGTTTATTTTGATTTTTCCGTATTTCCTCGCGTGAGTAGCCCGATGACGCTACAGGAGCCATTATACTGTCAATCAGGTGGTCAACATCGCCTATTCCGGCAATGGCTATATTATAAGCCGCCTCGTCACTCTTGCCCTCCGCCTTTAAATCGTTGTAGCGGTCAATGGTGTTTTGCAGTATTTCTTCCTTTATTTCCACCGCCTGGCGGGTTTGCGGTGCGTTTTTAAAAAGCTCCTCTATGTGTTCGCGCAGTTTTTCATTCATTTTTATTTTCCTCCGTTTCAATAAGCTCGTCAATAATCTTTTTCGCCGTTTCCCATTCCGCAATAAGTGAACGGCATTTATCTATGCCGGTGGGGGTTATGTGGTAGTATTTTCTGCGGGCGCCCGTGCCCTCGGCACCCCAGTAGGAGTTTATACAGCCGCCGTCCTCAAGGCGCTTGAACGCAGTATACAGCGTTGCCTCGTTAAGCTCATATCTGCCACCCGATGCCGATTTTATTTTTTTATTTATTTCGTAGCCGTAGCTGTCGCGCAGCAGCAGCGCCGATAAAATTATCGTGTCGGTGTGTTCCCTTATAATATCGCTTGCGATAGACATATCCTCATCTCCTTAATGTATATAATAAATCAAAATACCTTAAAAGTCAATGTATTTTAAAAATAAAAAATCAAACGCCGCCGTTTTTATGGCAAGCGTTTGATTTTTTGTTTCTATAAAAGGTCTTTAAGCTGTGGAAGCGAGGTTATCTGATATTTCGCAGGATATTTTGCCGTGTGGCTTGCAGGGTTGTACCAGCAGGTGTCCAACCCCGCGTTTATCCCGCCCAAAATGTCGGAGCTTTGGCTGTCGCCTATAATAAGAATATTTTCCCTGTTCTTTTCGGGAATTTTCTCAATTATATAATCGTAATATTCCTTTTCGGGCTTTTGGTGCCCTGTATCCTCTGAAACGAAGATACCGTCGAAATATTTATCCAGCCCCGAGCCGCGTATGCGCTTGTACTGGGTCAGCGAAATACCGTTTGTAGCGGCGTAAAGCTTATAGCCCCGCGCTTTCAGGTAGGTGAGAATTTCATCGGCACCCTCCACCTTAAAATACCCCTCGGATAAATTAAGGCAGTAATCCTTTGATATTTTCGCGGTATCGCCCGAAACACCAAGTTTTTCAAAAAGGGTTTTAAAGCGCCCCTCAAAAATCGCCTCGCGCGGAATTTCACCGCGCTCAAAGCTTTCCCAGTAGCTGCGGTTTATATCGGAATAAAGCGCCACGGTAGCGTCATCGTGCGGCAGCCCGTGCGATTTCAGCACCTTACGCACTGCGTGCGCTTCTGCTGCGTTAAAATCCAGCAGGGTATTGTCAAGGTCAAGCAAAAGGGAAGTATACATCACAGCTTTGCACTCAGTTCCTTTAAATATTCCCTTAATTGCTCCTTAATTTCGGGGTGAGCAAGCCCTACCTCAATATTCGCCTTTAAAATTCCGAATTTATTGCCCATATCATAGCGTATACCGCTGAAATCAACGCCTACCATACCGTATTTAACGGCAAGCGTGCGCATAGCGTCGGTCAGCTGTAATTCGCCGCCCACGCCGAGCGGGGTTTTTTCAAGTATGCTGAAAATTTCGTTATCAAGCACACATCTGCCGAGTATGGAGTAATTTGAAAACTTGGTTTCAAGGCTCGGCTTTTCAATCATATCGGTTACGGAGTAAATTTTATCGTCAAGCTTTTCAGCTTTTAAGGAGCTGTATTTAACAATAAGCTCATCTGATACTTCCTTTATGCCAACAACGCTCTTGCCGTATTTTTCATATGCATCGCACAGCTCGCCTATGGCGGGCGGCTCGCCTATAATAACGTCGTCGCCGTAAAGCACGGCAAACGGCTCTGTGCCCACAAATTCCTTAGCGCGCAGCACTGCGTCGCCGAGACCCCGCGTTTCCTTTTGGCGGATATAATAGATATTTGCAAGGTTTGCCACCTTATCAAGCGTTTCAAGCATTGCGGTGTTGCCGCGCTTTGCAAGCATTGCCTCAAGCTCTACCGAGTGGTCGAAATGGTCCTCTATAACACCCTTGCCGCGGTTTGTAATTATAAGAATATCGGTTATTCCCGCTCTTACCGCTTCCTCCACAATATACTGTATTGCGGGCTTATCAACTATTGGGAGCATTTCCTTAGGTAACGCCTTAGACGCGGGCAAAACGCGTGTGCCAAGCCCTGCCGCGGGGATTATTGCCTTTTTGATTTTCATATTTTTTCTCCTCTTTTAAAGCATTGAAATAACAGCAGTCACTGCTGATGTCAGGTTATTTACTACAACTATGCAAATTATGCCGACTGCAAGCATACCGCCCGAGACTCCGCCGACGGACGCCAGCCCCATTGTGTAATAACGGCGGTCACTTATGTTCATACGGAAATTGTTTATTACCTTAATGCAATGCTCTTTATACAAGTAATATCCGAAAAGCCCTGTAAGTATGCAGGTTGCAAGGTCAGCCGCACTGCTTATTACGTCTGCTATAACGTCAAGCAGGGTAGATGTGCTGCCGATAGAGGAAAGCGCGTTCAGCACGCTTTGCATATCGCCCGATAAAAACGAGCGGTAAAGCAGGGTGTAATCAGCCGAGGTAGTATTGAAGGTAAGCGCGGCTACTATAATATTGATAAGCGCGCCTATAACCGCAAGCAACGCTCCTGTTTTATACATTTTGCGGTAGAAGAACCACAGCGCCGCGCCCATAGGTCCGAAAAGGAAACCGAGAATTGCCGCGGGCCAGCACCACGAAACCTTGGAATTTGTTATTTCCATTTTAATGAATTTCGGCATAATAACGGCTGACTTTTTACCTATAAAGAGTGCTAACTCCTCCTGCGGTATTCCGTCGGTTATGGGGCTGCTGTCAGGCGTATATCCCGCGCTGCCGTTTGCCGTGTTATAAACCGGCGGAGCCGGCTGAAATGAAGGCTGCTCGGCTTTCGGCTCGGGCGCGGTTTGTGCAATAAACTCGTGCTCAGGCTCCGCTTTTGCAGGCGCGGGCTCTGCCAGCTTTGAGGGGGAGGTCAGCAGTGTTCCGCAGTTTTTGCAGTAAATATAATCGCTTTCGTTTTCTGTTCCGCACTCGGAGCATATTTTTTTGTCCATTTTTAATCCTCCTAAATAAAAATCGCTATTAAAGCGGGCAGATACTGCACCGCCATTGTACCTATAAGAAACAGGAAAATGTTTACTCCACCTTTTTTGCGGTAGTCGTAGTCCATATCCTCGCTTTCGGCACGAATGGTTTTAATAGAGGATATGGCATATTGCTTATAAAGGTAATCGCCGAAAAGCGCCGATAAAAGCCTTACCGCTATATTAAGTATAAACCCTACAAGCATAGCCGCCAGCACCGCCGTACCCATTTCGGGCAGGTGCTCGTAAATGTTCTGCATAAGCTGCGCCTGCGTTTCGTTAGCGGAAAAACCGAGATTGTTTACCGCGTTCATAAACGGCAGGTAAAAAAGGGCGGAAATAGCCGTTAAAAGCCCCGCAATAACGCCGTTTTTATACATTTTGCGCG
>URPQ01000080.1 GCA_900549755.1 uncultured Oscillospiraceae bacterium | reverse complement strand
AAGTATTCTGCCGCGCTTGCCGAGGGTCTTTTTAACCTCGTCAATAGCACCGATAATATCTTTATCCGTTGTAAGTTTTGCTTTAAGCTCGGGTGACGCGGTAATGTTTACAAGGGTCTGCGGCAGTACCGTCATAACCGATGCAATTTCGGAAGCTGACTTGCCCGAGGACGAAATGATTGAAGCAAGCATTGCGCCCGATAACTGACCGTCGCCCGTGGTTGCAAAGTTTTTGAATATAATATGCCCCGATTGCTCTCCGCCTATCTTGTAGTCGTGTTTCAGCATTTCTTCAAGCACATAGCGGTCGCCCACCTTGGTTTCAAGAACGGTAATGCCGTTTTCCTCGGCAAAGCGCTTAAAGCCCATATTGGTCATAACCGTTACCACGGCGGTATCGTCCTTTAAAATGCCCTTGTTTTTCATATCAAGCGCAAAAACGGCTATCATTCTGTCGCCGTCTATCAGCTTGCCGTTTTCGTCTACTGCCAAGCAGCGGTCGGAGTCGCCGTCAAAAGCCAACCCTAAATCAACGCTGTGACCGTTTACATAGTCAATAAGGTCCTCCATATGGGTTGAGCCGCAGCGCGCGTTTATATTAACGCCGTTGGGGTTATCGTGCATCATATGCACGTCTGCGCCCAGCTTTTTAAAGAATTTTTCGGCGGTGTAGGAGGCGCAGCCGTTAGCGCAGTCAATGGCTATTTTCATTCCCGTAAGGTCGGCTCTTACAGACCGCACAAGGTGGTCGATATATAAATCAACATAATCGTAGCGCGCGAAAACGCTGCCCACGTCGCCGCCTACGGGGAACTCAACAGGGCTCATATCGTCAAGCACAAGCGCCTCGATTTCTTCTTCAAGCGCGTCGGGCAGCTTAAAACCGTTGCCGTCGAATATCTTTATTCCGTTATATTCGCAGGGGTTGTGCGAGGCGGAAATCATAATTCCCGCGTCCGCTTCCCTATCCTTTACAAGATACGCGATTGCGGGGGTAGGCACAAAGCCCACAAGCACAACGTCCGCCCCGACAGAGCAAAGCCCCGCCGCCAGCGCCATTTCAAGCATATTTGAAGAAACGCGGGTGTCTTTTCCTATTAACACCTTAGGTTTTTCGGTGGTTTTCTCGGTAAGCACATAAGCCGCCGCTCTGCCTATATTCATGGCAAGCTCACAGTTAAGCTCCTTATTTGCAATACCTCTTGCGCCGTCTGTTCCGAATAATCTGCCCATTGTAAACACTCCTTAAAAAATTGATTGCTGCGCGGCGTTTTCGCTCCGCCTAATTCCTAAATGGTCGTATGCCAAGGCGGTAACGCACCTGCCGCGCGCAGTGCGCGTTAAAAAGCCTATCTGCATTAAATAAGGCTCGTAAACATCTTCAATGGTTACTGCTTCCTCACCTACCGCGGCGGCAAGGGTATCAAGCCCCACAGGTCCGCCCGAGTAGTTGGTTATTATGGTTGTAAGCATCTTGCGGTCGAAATCGTCAAGACCTAATTCGTCAATTTCAAACCTTGCAAGGGCGGCGCGCGCTACTTCTTCGGTAATGTCGCCGCGGAATTCAACCTGCGCAATATCCCGCACGCGTTTAAGCAGGCGGTTTGCAATACGCGGCGTTCCGCGCGAGCGCGATGCTATTTCGAGCGCGCCGTCTTTTTCTATTTCAATGCCCAAAATTCCCGCCGAGCGGGTTATTATCTGCGCAAGTTCCTCTGGGGTGTAAAGCTCTAAGCGTAAAAGCACCCCGAAACGGTCGCGCAAAGGGGCGGTAAGCTGCCCCGAGCGCGTAGTAGCGCCCACAAGGGTAAAATGCGGCACGTCAAGCCTTATAGACCGCGCCGAGGGACCTTTACCGAGGATAATATCGAGCGAGAAATCTTCCATCGCAGGGTAAAGTATTTCCTCAACATTTCGCGGCAGGCGGTGAATTTCGTCAATAAAAAGCACGTCGCCCTCGTTAAGAGATGTCAGTATAGCTACCAAGTCGCCCTGCTTTTCAATTGCGGGGCCCGATGTTACGCGCAGGTTTACGCCCATTTCTTTTGCAATAATGCCCGAGAGGGTGGTTTTACCGAGTCCCGGCGGTCCGTAAAGCAGCACATGGTCAAGCGATTCGTGCCTGCCGAGCGCCGCTTTAATGTATATGCTCAAATTTTCCTTAGCCTTTTTCTGCCCTATATATTCGTTAAGGGTTTTAGGGCGCAGGGATAGCTCCGCCTCGTCCTCTTTATAATCGTATTCGGGGGCTACAATGCGGTTTTCAAAATCCATTTCCTGTTCTATCAAGGGTTATATCCTCCTTGCAAGGGATTTAAGCGCCTGCTTAATAAGCTCTTCGGCAGTAAGTGTCTGGTCGAGCCTGCCCACGGCGAGAGACGCCTCGCCCTGCGAATACCCGAGCGACACAAGCGCCGCCACCGCCTCTGATGAGTTTGTGTGCGCCGTGGCGTTGCCTATCGCCTTTATATCCTCGCCGTCCTCTGCAATGGCGCCCACCTTATCCTTTAATTCAAGCACTATTCTCTGCGCTAATTTTATGCCGACTCCCGCCGCTGCGGTAAGCGCCTTTGCGTCGCCGCTTGCAATGTAAACGGTAAGCCTGTCAGCCTCAAATTCCGAAAGAATAGCAATGCCCAGCTTTGCGCCCACCCCGTTTACCGAGGTTATCAGCTTAAAGGCGTTAAGCTCCGCCTCGCTCTCAAAGCCGTAAAGGTCGAGCGAATCCTCGCGCACCGCCAAATGCGTGTATAAAAATACCTCGCTACCCTTTGGCGGCAGGCGGTAAAGCGTGTTTTTCGTAACGGTGCAGCGAAGACCCACGCCGCCGCACTCTACCACCGCCGAGGTATTATCGGTATATATCAGCTTTCCTCTTAAAGACGCAATCATCTTCCCGCCTCCTTATATAATCGTGAATAATCGGTACCCGAATAATTTGCGTGGCAAACCGCAAGCGCCAGCGCGTCGGCGGTGTCGTCGGGTTTCGGCACCTTTTCAAGGTTTAAAAAGCTCTTTATCATTTCCATAACCTGCCGTTTTTCCGCCCTGCCGTAGCCGGTTATAGCCTGCTTTACCTGCAAGGGGGTGTACTCCGATATATTAAGCCCGTTTTGCGCGGCGGAAAGCACTATTACTCCCCTTGCCTGCGCTACGTCTATTGCCGTGGTGGAGTTGGTGTTGAAATAAAGCTTTTCTATCGACATATCGTCGGGCTTATATTTTTCTATTACCGTATTCATATCGTCGTATATATCGCGAAGCCTAATTTCAAAAGGCAGACCCGCCTTTGTGGTTATCGCTCCGAAGCCTACAACCGAAAATCTGCCGCGAAAATAATCTATTATTCCGTAGCCTATTGTGGCATAGCCGGGGTCTATTCCCAAAATACGCACTGTCCGCCCACCTTTACTATTCCATAATAAAGTATTATATCATATTTTTTTTAATACTTCAAGAATTTATTGGTATGCAAAATAAATAGGTTGCCCCGCCAAAGGGAGCTAAGTTTTCCTATAAAATTTTCAAACAACAAAAAATGAGCATATGCGAGTATACGCGAGAAAAAACGAGCATTTTAAAGGCAATAAAATTTAAGGCGCAAAATACGGCAGAAAAATGTAGAAAAAACGCAAAAAAAACTTGACATTTTAGCGTTTTAATAGTATAGTCAATACTTAGTTAGACATTAAACAAAATATGTTTAAGCATCTGTGTAGAGAGCAGGTTCAGATTTTATGCCGTAGTTTCGGGTCAGAGGGCCTTTGAAAACTATGAAAAACCCTTTGTTCAGGGCATATTACGAAGAGTCTGCGGGTATCGCACGGGGAAAATTATTCTTGTGTCGGCACTTGGTGTTGAACAAAGGGGGATGCTTTATGGAAAAAGAAAATATTGTGGAGCTTAAAAACATTTCGGTCGCTTTTGACGGCGAGCAGGTTTTGGACGGGCTTGACCTTGAAATTAAGGATAAAGAGTTTATCACTCTGCTGGGTCCCTCCGGTTGCGGTAAAACCACCACCCTGCGGCTTATAGCCGGCTTTTTAGAGCCTGACGGCGGCGAGATTTTGTTTGAGGGCAAAAAAATAAATGGTGTTCCGGCGTATAAGCGTCAGGTTAACACCATTTTTCAGCGTTATGCACTGTTTCCGCACCTTAACGTGTATGAAAACATTGCTTTCGGGCTGCGGGTTAAAAAACGCCCCGAAAAAGAGATAAAGGAAAAGGTTGCCGAAATGCTGCGCCTTGTAAACCTTACGGGGCTTGAAAAACGGCATATTGATACCCTTTCGGGCGGTCAGCAGCAGCGTGTGGCTATTGCCCGCGCCATTGCGAATCACCCGAAAGTATTGCTGCTTGACGAGCCGCTTGCCGCGCTTGACCTTAAGCTCCGTAAAGATATGCAAAAGGAGCTTAAAAAAATTCAACAGCAGTTAGGTATAACCTTTGTTTTTGTAACGCATGACCAGGAAGAGGCGCTTACCATGTCCGACCGCGTGGTGGTAATGGACGGCGGCAAAATTCAGCAGGTAGGCACTCCGCAGGATATTTACAACGAGCCGCAGAACGCCTTTGTGGCTGACTTTATAGGCGAGTCTAATATAGTAGACGGCATTATGCTGCGCGACCTCTACGTTGAGTTTTCGGGAGCTCGGTTTGACTGCCTTGATAAAGGCTTTTCGGAAAACGAGGCGGTGGATGTTGTAGTCCGCCCCGAGGACGTGGATATTGTTCCCCCCGAAAAGGGTATGCTTACAGGCACGGTAACTTCGGTTGCGTTCCTCGGTGTGCACTATGAAATAATAGTGGATATAGGCGGCTTTAAGTGGATGATACAAACTACCGACGAGCATTTTGTGGGTGATAACGTGGGGCTTTTCATTGAGCCTGACGCCATTCACATTATGAAAAAATCGAAATATTCGGGACTTTACGGCGATTATTCCTCCTACAGTGAGGAAATTGACCACCTCTCCGACGTTATCGAGGAGGAATAAGCCGTGAACAAAAAATCCTTCGGCAACAAGTTAGTAGCCTCCCCCTACATTGTTTGGTCGGCTATATTTATAATTGTGCCGCTTGTTATAATGTTTTATTTCGCCCTTACCGATAATAACGGCGTTTTTACCCTCGCTAATATTACGGCAATAGGCAAATATAAAAAAGCGTTCGGAATTTCAATACTCTACGCCGCGGTTTCCACCGTTATAACGCTGCTGCTCGCCTACCCCATGGCATATTTTATGACAAAGCTTAAAATATCCTCGCAGCGTATGCTGTTTATGATAGTAATGATTCCCATGTGGATGAACTTCCTCATACGCACCTATTCATGGATAACCATACTTTCAAACACGGGGCTTATAAACACGTTTTTGCAGAAAATCGGGCTTATTGATAAGCCTATAAAGCTACTTTTAACCCCCGGGGCAGTAATTCTCGGTATGGTGTACGATTATATTCCGTATATGATTTTGCCCATTTACTCTGTTATGTCAAAGCTGGATAAATCGCTTTTGGAAGCAGCCGAGGACTTAGGCTCAAACTCGTTTACCAAGTTTAAAAGGGTGATTTTTCCGCTTACAAAGCCGGGCGTTATTTCGGGCATTACCATGGTGTTTGTGCCGTCTGTCAGTACGTTTTACATTTCGCAAAAGCTCGGCGGCACCAAAACAATGCTTATAGGCGATACGATTGAGTATTTCTTCAATTCAGGCCCCGAGCATTACAATATCGCCTCGGCAATATCTATGGTGCTTATGGTTATGATACTGATATGTCTGTTTATAATGAACAGGTTCTCTGACAGTGACGACGGAGGTGTGTTAATGTGAAAATACTCTCCCGAATTTATGTGGCGCTTATTATTTTATTCCTCTACGCCCCCGTTGCGGTTATGGTTATTTTTTCATTCAACGGCAGCGGCAGCGTGTGGGTAATGAACGGCTTTTCCACACGCTGGTACGCGGGGCTTACATCTGATACCGCAATGATGAGCGCACTGCAGCACACCCTAATAATCGCGGTGTCCTCCGCCTTAATATCTACCGTGCTCGGCACGGCGGCGGCGGTGGGAATTACGGCAATAAGGCGAAAAGTGTCTAAGAAAATAATAATGTCGGTCACGCAAATTCCTATGATGAACGCCGATATTGTTACGGGTATTTCCCTTATGCTGCTGTTCATATTCGTCGGCAAGCTTTTGGGGCTTTCGGAGTCTCTCGGGTTTTTAACGGTGCTTATTTCCCATATCACCTTTAACCTGCCCTATGTTATTCTTTCGGTAATTCCGAAATTAAAGCAGACCGACCCGAATTTACCCGAGGCGGCTATGGACCTCGGCTGCACGCCCGTAAAAGCGTTTTTCAAGGTAATGCTGCCCTCAATTTCCACGGGAATTATTACCGGGTTTATAATGGCGTTCACGCTGTCGCTCGACGATTTTGTTATAAGCTATTTCACCTGCGGGCATTACCAGACCCTGCCGATAGTGATTTACTCTATGACGAAAAAGACGGTAAAGCCCGACGCATACGCGCTTTCCACCCTTATATTCATAACGGTGTTTGTGCTGTTAATACTTTATAATGTACTGCAAACGAAATCAGAGAAAAGGTCGCAGACCAAAGAGAGGATTTAGATAAATGAAAAAGACAATTGCTTTAATAATAACGCTTGTAATTACACTCTCCGCCGCGCTTACGGGCTGCGGATACAAATATAAGGAACTTAACCTCCGTGCAAAGTTCGACCAAAGTCTTAAGGGGACTACCCTTACGGTTTACAACTGGGGCGAATATATTTCAAACGGCGAAGACGACTCTATGGATACAAACAAGGAATTTGAAAGGCTCACCGGAATTAAGGTTAAATACTTAACCTGCGTAAGCAACGAAACTATGTATTCTCAAATTAAAAGCGCGGGAGTAAGCTATGATGTTATAATCCCCTCCGATTATATGATAGAGCGCCTTATAAATGAAGATATGCTGCAAAAAATTGACACCTCTAAAATTTCAAACTACGACCTTATTGATTCTAAGTACAAAGGGCTTTTCTTTGATGAAAAGGATGAATACAGCGTTCCATATAATGTTGGTATGGTTGGTATCGTTTA
>URPQ01000079.1 GCA_900549755.1 uncultured Oscillospiraceae bacterium | reverse complement strand
GATTCGAACCCTAGAGACCTTTCGGTCTACAGCATTTCGAGTGCTGCACCTTCGACCACTCGGACAACTCTCCGTGTATGTGATTCCGCATTCTTTCCAAAAACTTTTGGAAAGAACTGACGGAAAGAACAACAAAATATTCAATTTTCGAACCGGAGAAAACCCCTGAATTTACGGGCTTTTTAAGCGGAGCAAACAGCCAACTCTTCAAAAAATTTCGAGTCAGTCCCGTTATGACCACTTCGATATCGCTCCGTGTCTATTTCCGCCCGCTATTCTCGTCGTTTCCAAAGCACTCAAAAATCCTTTGGAGAGAAAAGCAGGAGAGAAAGCTAAAAATTATTAGATTTGAAACTTTGAAAACCTGGTATTAGCAGGTGTTTTCGAGCGGACGAAATTCACATATTCAGCCTAAATTTCGAGTCATGTCCGTTATGACCACTTCGATACGTCTCCGTATAAATAGCACTGTCATTTTAAAAACAGACAGCTATATTATTATATTTATTTCAAACGTAAATGTCAAGTAAAAAGTACAAAGTTTTGAAATATTTCAGAAAAAACGGGTTCGGGGCGGAATAATTCGCCGCCGCGCCGAATACTATTTACTAAATAACGCACAGAGAGAGGAAAGAAATATGGAAGAAAAAATGATCAGAACAAGTATTTTTTACAATGATACCTTATTCAACGAAAGCGCCGAGCAGCCGATAGACGTGGATCTGACTCTGCCCGATTATTGCCCCGATATTTCAAAAATTTTCAAGTGCAGGGCTTTTGCCGGAATTTCGGCTAAAAGCATAAACGGTAAAAACATCACGATAGACGGCAGCGTTTGTATTACCGTGCTGTACTCTGACGACGGAGGGCAGCTTTGTTCTTATGAATATCAGTATCCGTTCAGCAAAAATCTTGAAATGAGCGAGGAATGTAACGGCGGGAACCTCTCGGTTAAGGCTAAGTGCGAATACATAAACTGCCGCGCAGTTACGGGCAGAAAGGTAGATATTCACGGCGCGGTGGGCATTACGGTAAAGGTTTTCAGGCGTAAATCAACCGATATTGTGTCCGACGCGGACGGCTGCGGAATAGAGCAGAAATGCGAAAGCGCGCCCGCAACCGTGCCTATGGGATATTCCGAAAAATACCTCATGATAGAGGAGGATATACCGATAGGGCAGGGGCAGCCGGCTGTTTGCAGGATCCTGCGTTATGACGCTAACCCATGTATCAGGGAAAGCAAGATTATAAACGATAAAATTGTGGTAAAGGGCGATATGGCGGTGCGCATTCTCTACTGCACTGAGGAGGGAAACGCTCCGCAGACGGTTAAAACGGTTATTCCGTTCAGTCAGATTGTTGATATGGATGGCGTAAACGATTCCTGCGAATGCGATACGCGCGCAGATATGGCATTTCTGGAAATAAAACCGCGCATATCCGAAGGGGAAACCAAGAGCTTTGCGCTGACTGCCAAGCTGCTGCTTTCCTGCAGCGCCTATTGTGGCAATGACCTGGCGGTTATTACCGACGCTTACTCACGCAAGCACCGTGCCGACATTAAAAAGGAAAATATATGCTTTGAAAGGATATGCGATAACGTACGGGAAACGTATCACTGTAAAAAAAATATTGATCTTGACGAACCGCTGTCGCAGGTTTTTGACCTGTGGTGCGATATGCAGTCGGTAAGTACGAAATTTGAACCGGGAAATATGGTTATATGCGGAACCGCAGTTGTGTGCCTTATAACGGGAGACGATGATAACAAAAGCGCATATTCCGAAAAGGCGATTGATTTTGAATACAGATATCCCATAAAATGCAGCCCGGAGTCGCTGCGCAGCGAGCCGGAAATTGAAATGCTCTCCTGCGGCTACACCATAACCGGCGAGCAGAATATAGAACTGAGGATTGATATAGGAATAAACGCCGCAATATATGAATGTAGGAAAATGTCAATCATAACGGATATTGAAATTGACGAAAACACACCCGCGCAGCAAACCGCAAAATGTGCAATGACAATTTATTTCACAGGTGAGGGAGAATGCGTCTGGGATATTGCAAAGCACTATAATGCCAGCGTTAACGAAATAATGAAAATAAACGAGCTGGAAAGCGAGTGTCTGCCCGAGGGCAAAATGCTTTTAATACCTGCACTTTAATAATATTATGTGAAACCGAGAAAATACGGAAACAAAGGTGATAGCAACCGTCTGGAAGCCATCGCCTTTGTTTTATTGTAAAAATACGGCTTTAGGGTATTGCTTCTCCTTTTCCGGTGTGTACCATTTGGCGTATTTGACGACACTCTTTTTGTTCTCCGCCTTGCCCTTGTCGGTATTTAAGTCGGTCTTTGCAAAATACCACTTGATATGATAGAGCGGGCGGCGCATCATTTCCTGCACGGTTGTCGATAGACCTTTTTGCTATTTTTCATAATGTCGGCGGCATATTCCTTGCCGTATTTCTCTGCCAGAACCTTTTTCATCGGGCTTTTGAACATCCAG
The DNA here is from genome assembly GCA_900549755.1 of uncultured Oscillospiraceae bacterium. Taxonomy (GTDB): domain Bacteria; phylum Bacillota; class Clostridia; order Oscillospirales; family Acutalibacteraceae; genus UBA737. The sequence continues at coordinate 4,669 of URPQ01000079.1, read as the reverse complement.
AAATAAAAACCGTTGTATTTCATATTACTTTTCCTCCCGTGATTTATTTACAGACTTGAAAAACGCATCCCAGCCGCCGAAGTGTTAAACCATCATCGCGTCCATATACCGCCCGGCTGTCTTGCTGTCGGTGCATTATGCTACGATTCGGCGGTAGCTGTCAATAACAATGTGATTCGACTTCGCCGTTTTTGTCAGGACATTTTGAAATACGCAGTGCTGTCGCGGCAGTATTTATCTGCCGCATATCAGTCTGCCGCACTTTGCTTGTCTAAAAATACCTGCCTGTACTCGGTAGGGCTGAACTTGCTGTATTTTTTAAATATCCGGTTAAAATAGCTGAAGCTCGAAAAGCCTGTTTTGATATAAATGTTGTATATTGATTCATTTGTGTTGATTATCATTTTTTTAGCGACGTTTATCCGAAAGCAGTTAAGATAGTCGATAAATGTTTTATCGGTTGTGTCCTTGAAAATGCGGCAGAAATACTGCGGCGAATAATTAACGAGATTTGCAACCTCGTCAAGGCTTATATCCTCATTATAGTGCTTTTCAACATAAAATGGCTATTGTTGAGGGCAAGGGAGCTGCGGCGTCAGACCGCGACGGCAGTGAATTCCGCCTTTTAAGTAATAATACGGATATTGACTCTGTTCCCGGCACCGACACCGTGAACAATAACACGGCAAACGGTTCACAGGGCAAGGACAACAGCGGAAACAAGCAATCAGACAGCGATATAAAGCCTGCGGAGGAAACCAAGGGCGGCATACCTGCAGTGCTGATAATTTCTATTGCGGCAGTAATCGTTGCCGCGGCAGCGGCGGTTATCGTGATAATATCCGTAAAAAAGGCAAACAAAAAGCGTTCCGTAAGCCCTGAACAGTAAAAACCCCTTTCGGCAAAAAACAAATAAGCCGTTAATAAACGGCAGAATGGAGCTTGTTATGAAAAAGTTATTATCCATTTTTTTGGCGCTGATACTTTCATTCGCCTGCTTTTCCGCAATGCTCGGCGTTTCGGCAGAGCTTGAGGAGGGCGCGCCGTTCACCGCGTATGACGGAAAATACGCTCTGAAAATTGAAAAGTATACGGATGATATTAAGGAAACTGCAAGTCCTAAGATCAATCTGTCAGGACTTAACGGACTTAAATATCCCGACGGTAAGTTTGAAATTTTTGTTTCGGTAACATACAGGCTGGGCGGAGAGAATTTAAGCGACAGCGGAATAAAGCCGTCACTCAAATTATTCTATAATTCCGGCTGGTGGGCAGATTCGTATGAACTGCCGGTTACATCAACGGTAACCTCCGGTGAATGGACTACAATGTCTGCCACTATTGACGCGACCGAAACCAAAGGACACGAGAGCTGGGATAACGGTGATCAATATACGGATATTGCGGACAGAATAACCGGAGATGACTCTCTTTATTCTGCGGCGCTGATATTGCACGGCGCAAACGGACGTCAATTACAATCCGATTTGTATGTTGATTCGATAATAGTAAAAACCGGCGATGTGACTATCAACGAAAGTTTTGAAAGCGGAGACGCAGGCTCAGTTGGTTGGGAAAAAGAGATAAATGGTGTGAAGTCGGTAGTACTTTTAGGTGAGAAGGAAGCGGAAAAACCGGCCGATTTTTCGGCATATAAGGGTGAATTTGCTCTTAAAATCGGCAAATATACCGATGAACAAAATACAAAAAATACGGTAAAGCTGAATCTTTCCGATCTCTCAAATGTTAAATACCCCGACGGAAGCTATAAATTCTTTATATCCGCCACATACAGGCTGGGCGGCGAAAATTTAAGCGACAACGGAATAAAACCGATACTAAGACTGTTTTACAACGATAAATATTACAGTCAGGACTATACGCTGAGTGAAAAGGTAACCGTCACCTCGGATAAATGGACGACTGTTTCGGGCGTTGTTGCCGCAAGCGAAATAAAATCATTAGACGAGGATAATTCACTTTATGCGGCGGCGCTGCTGTTCCACGGCGTAGGCAGCAGGGAAGTGCTTTCGGATTTATATATCGACGAAGTAAAGGTTGAACAGGTTTCAGAGGACGGTACGCATAATACTATTATCAGCGAGGGCTTTGAGGGACTTTACGATTCATCCGTAACCTTTGTTAAAAATAAGATTGAGGGTGATAACGGATTTAAAGCCGCAATTGATTTTGTAAGGCTCGGAGAGGCAACCGAGAATATAAGCGCCGTAGCCGCCGACGCGCAAACCGTATATGAGGGAAACAGAGCGTTGCGGATTTACAGGTATAACCGCTTTTGGGATACAAATTTGTGCTTTGATTTTTGGGACGGAAAAATTCATCAGCAGGAACTTGAGTCAATTGATTTTACGGTCTCGGTGGCATATTACAACTACGGGGATAAACCGATGAAGCTGAACGCTTGGCTTTATTACTGCTATAACGATGAGTCATTTAAAGATCCTGTTCCGTTTGAAGGCGAGGTTACCGGCTTAAAGGGAGATTGGGTTGAATATACCGGAACAGTTAAGGTTGACCTTGATAGTTCAAAGAAGCTTGCAATAACCCGTATTATACTGGGTGAGGATATGAAGAAGTCTGATGCCACAACCGCATATGATTATGCAATAGATAACCTTGTGGTTAAAAGTAGCCGTACAGGCGATGCAGATCTTTGTAAAGGAAACGGCGGCTTTGAAGATGACAGTCTTCTTACAGACAGTAAGGGTATTTATATTGACCAGTATGCCAATAAGAGCAAAAAAGACGATTCCGGCAACGTAATACGTATGGAAACGGTAACGGGTCCGTGCTATACAGAGGCTTATACTCCTATTCTTTCGGAAAAGACTATTGACGCCGACGGTCAGCTCAAGGTAGAGGCGCTTGTTCCTCAGACCAGAACGCGCTACGAAATGAAGGAATACGGTGTTTTGTTCCACCGCGCCGCACTTTTGGGCGAAAATGAGCTTAAAACAGCCACAGAGGGCGTTAAAAAGGCATACTATTCAGTAAATAACGGTGATACTCTTCCCGAGAAATACACAGCCGTTTTAACCGATCCGAACGCGACCGAAAACGGCTGCAGCAAGGGCTATAAAAATACGGAATATGCCGCGCGCCCGTATGTTGTTTACTTTGATAACATTAAAAATGAAAATGTAACATATTACGGCGAGCAGGTTACAAGCCGCTCTGCGGATTACAAAACAATGCCGCTCGGCGATTTTGTGAACAAAACTCCCACAAAGCTGGAGCTTACAGAGGATAACAGTTACGTTCTTACAACCGAAAGCCTTGTTCAGCTGCCAGTTGAAAACACGGTGTTTGATATTGAGCTTAACAGCGACTACCGCGTAGGCTTTATTGCGGGACCCGGCTCAACGCTAAATTCCGACGATGGCGTTAATATAACAAAGGGAATAGTAAAATGGTTTAAAAACGGAGATAAATACAGACTGCATTATTTATACCTGTATGTGCGCGTGTTTGTAACTCATAAGGACAATATCGACCCCGAAGGAAATATTATAGAAACCAAAAAGGTCACGGATATAAAGAAAACAGGCTTAAAGCTCCGTTATATCAGCTCTGCGAATATCGAAGCCGATAATCTCGCCAAAATGGGAAAAATAGCCGTTGAAAGAGGAAATTATGCGGTTATAACCCACGGCTCGGATATGCACGGCGATATTGTAAGACTTCATAATATGATGAATTTTTCCGAAGCGATTCATGCCGACTTCGCCGCCGTTACCGGCGATATAACCGCATATGCCGACCGCACGGGATTTTCGGCGTTCGTTAATGCCATGCTCGGAATAAAAACAAACGTTATAGCAACAGCCGGCAATCACGATATAGGCTTTATGCCGGTGGGGGCTGATTCCGATGTTAAAAAATTCAATCAGCTGTTTTCAAAGCTATATAATGAATACGGCTATCAGAACAGCGAAAATAAAGGCTACTATTATAAGGATGACACCGCGCATAAGCTGCGTGTGATAACTCTTGACCAGTATGAGCGCGAGGGCGGAAGCACCGCGGAATTCTGGGAAATGCATATGAATCAGTCACAGGTGGATTTCCTTATAAATACGCTTAACAGCACGCCCGAGGGCTACAGCGTTGTGCTGGCATATCATTCTCCCGAAAATGCAAGATCCACCCGTAAAGTCGTTGATGATACATTTTATCAGAAACTTGAAACCTCCGGCGACGGCGTTCCTACGGTTATTGCCGATATAATCGACGCGTTTATAGGCAGAACCTCAATCGACAAAACATATGACGAAAATAATACTTATGCGCGTGATATTCACGCAAAAGCGGATTTCAGCAACGCAAAAGCAACCTTTGTGGCGCATATGACCGGTCATCAGCATATTGACGGAGTAGCGTATCTGCCCACAACACATACTCAGCTTATGCTTAACGTTTCCTGTATGACGGCGTCAAAGGGCGTTTTAAATGGAAATGCACTTGCAGAAAGCGTTGACCTTATAAGAAGCAGAGACGGCTATACGGAGGACTGCTTTAACACCTATATAATCGATACCGATAAAAAAGAGGTAAAGATTATCAGAATAGGAGCAGACACGCTTATAGCGGGCGGTGAGCGAAAGTATATGACGGCTTCTTATGCCGACTGATATTTATACGGAGAAAG
>URPQ01000078.1 GCA_900549755.1 uncultured Oscillospiraceae bacterium | reverse complement strand
GCCGAAACGCAAAAGCAGAGTGTTAAAAGCAAGCATTACCACAGCGCCGAAAAAGCCCGATGAGCCTACCCCAAAGCCGTTTGAAACAAAATCCTTTATATCGGATTTTCGCGGCAGGGCTATTTTTAATTTTAATAGACTGCTTTTTTTGAAAAAGTGGGAAAGCAAAACCAAAACACCCAGAGCCTCGGCTATGCAAAGCGAGGCGGACGCGCCTATAATTCCGAGCCTTAACACCTGCATAAAAATAATATCAAGAGCTATATTTACAAAAATAACCGTGCCCGAGGCTATTGCGGCAAGTACAGGGTCACTGTCAGATCGAACAGACGCCGACAATATGTGGTACATAATAAACGCCGGCGCGGAGTACATTACGACTGTAAGATAGCTATCCGCCTTTGGGTAAAGCTCCTTTGTAACGCCTAAAAAAGTAAAGAACGCGTCCTTGAATAAAAGGGGCAGCAGCGCAGCCGCGCTTAATATAAGCCCGAGACCGAGCACCGCCGAAAAGGTACGGTTTGCCGCCTTAATATCGGCTGTGCCGAGCAGCCGCGCTATTCCCACATTTGCGCCTATGCCCACCGTCATACCTATAAGGGCATAGAAAAGAAACACGGGGGTTGAAATATTCGCCACGGCAAGCCCGCTGCTGCCTGTAAGATTGCCTACAAGCAGCGCGTCAACTATGGTACATACCGTAACCGAAAGCGACGAGCAAATACCCCATATAAGAAAATGACCGAATGAACCGACGGCGAAATCCGCCCCCGCCGCCTTGCGGGAAAGGTGCTTTTTCATTCTACCGTCAGAACATCGGAAAATCCGGTTATTTCAAAAATATCCGCTATTGTGTCATTTACGTTTCTTATTATCATTTGCCCCTGCCTGTTCATAACCTTTTGCGCAGCAAGCAGAACGCGCAGACCCGCCGACGATATATATTCAACGCCCGCAAAGTTCATAATAAGCAGGTTTACGCCGCCTATTTCCTGCTTAAGCTCCTTTTCAAGCATAGGCGCGGTAGTTGTGTCAAGCCTGCCCTCAAGCGTTAAAACAAGCTCAGAGCCGTTTTTTTCTTTGTTGATTGTCATTTTAATTCTCCGTTTTCAAAGAAAATTTTATATGTATGCCCAAGCAAAAAAAAGTTGGCACGCATATTATATTTTCATTATATAGTAAATCAAAGAATAAATCAACATTTATTTAAGCCTTATATAAAAATTTTTTTAAAACACAATATACTGTAAAAATATCTTGTAATTATTTACTGTTTGTTATATAATTATAGTATCTATTATTTTGAAACGGAGCTGTATAGCTTGATAAATCAACTTTTATCGGGAAGAATAACATCGGTCAGCGGCGGTATAGCCTATATACTGTCCTCTCTCGTTGTAATTTTCTTAACCTTACCCATACACGAATTTGCTCACGGCTTTGCCGCAACAAAGCTCGGCGACCCAACGCCCCGCTATCAGGGCAGGCTGACACTTAACCCCTTTGCGCATATTGATTATTTGGGCGCCGCGTGTATACTGCTTGTCGGGTTCGGCTGGGCAAAGCCCGTAGGCGTAAATCCGACCTATTTTAAGCACCCCAAGCGCGATATGGCGCTTACCGCTTTGGCGGGTCCTGTTTCCAACCTTATTGTTGCGCTTATCGCGCTTATTATCTGCAATATTTTTCAGTATCTGCTTACAGGCACGGTATTTCTTTATATTGCAATCTTCTTTTTCTACATTGCAAGCATAAATATTTCGCTTGCCGTTTTCAACCTTATACCCATTCCCCCGCTTGACGGCTCGCGCCTTTTATCGGCGCTGCTGCCGGACAAGCAGTATTACGCCCTTATGCGCTATGAGCGTTATATATTCTTTGCGCTTTTAGCCCTTATCTGGCTCGGCGTGCTCGATAAACCGCTGGGGTATTTAAGCAACGGCGTTATGTGGTTTTTAAATATGCTGGCTTCATTGCCGTTCAGGGCGTTTATTTGATTATGGAATATATACCGTCTTATAAAATTGAGGGCTTTGAGGGTCCGCTTGACCTGCTTTTACAGCTTATAGCCCGAAACAAGCTTAATATTTACGATATACAGCTATCGGTGCTTATAGACCAGTATCTGGCGCAAATAGAGCTTTTCCGCAATGAGGAAATGGAAATTAAAAGCGAATTTCTCGAAATGGCTTCAAGGCTCTTGTATATTAAAACCGTGAGCCTATTACCGCGCCACGAGGAAGTGCAAAAACTTAAAGAAGAGCTTACTGGCGAGCTGCTTGAATATATGACCTGCCGACAGATAGCCGCGCAGTTATCTACTATGCAGGTAGGGTTTGATAAATTCGTGCGCAAGCCCGCCGAGCTTGAATTTGATAATACTTATGAGCTTACCCACTCGCCCGACGTTATGTACCTTTCATACCTTGCGGCGGTAGGCAGAGGTCAGCGCCGCTTACCCCCATCTACCGCGCCGTTTACCAAAATCGTGGCGAAAAAAATTGTTGCCGTGTCAACCAAAATAGTTTTCGTAATGCGTAACCTATGGTCGGGTGGCTCAAAAAAACTTATGTCGCTTTACAAAACGGCAAACAGCCGCTCGGAGCTTGTAGCCACATTTTTAGCGGTTCTTGAGCTTTGCAGGGGAAACCGTGTTAAAATTGAGGGCGACGCAGAGGACGCCGACATAACACTTATTAAGGAGCATAAACGCAAATGACAATGTCAGAGCTTACATCCGCCTTTGAGGCGGTGCTTTTCTCGGGCGGCGAGCCGCAAAGCATAGACCGCTTTTCGCAGGTTTTTGATATTGCGCCCGAAAAGGTTGTAAAGGTAATGGAATCGCTTGAAAAAAAGCTCAAGGAGCAAAAAAGCGGCTTGGAGCTTTTGCGGCTTGATAATACCTATCAGCTTGCAACAAGGGCGGAATATGCCGATTATATAAAGAAAATGTTTGATATAAGGCGGCGCACCCCCTTATCCCCCGCCGCGCTTGAGGTTTTGGCGGTTGTGGCTTACAATCAGCCCGTTACAAAATCGTTTATTGAGCAGGTAAGGGGCGTTGATTGCTCTGGCGTTGTTACCACCCTTGTGGAAAAAGGGCTTATTGAGGAGCGCGGCAGACTGGAATTACCGGGCAAGCCCCTGCTTTACGGCACAACCAAAAATTTTTTGCGCTGTTTCGGCATAAACGATCTGTCGGGCTTGCCACCGCTGCCTAAAAACGAAAACGCCGAGGAAAGCACCGCCGAACAAATACCGCTTGACGAGGAAACGGCGGCGGAAACTTCGGGGAGCGTGACCGCTTGATTGCTTTAACTATTATTTCCGTGGTAGTTCTTTTAATCGTTCTGCTGCTTTTTCTGCCTATAAGCCTTGATATAAAGTACACCGACTCCTTTTTTATGACCGTCAGATTTGCGGGAATACGAATTTTTAAAATTGAGCCGGGGCAGGATATTAAAAAGCCCAAAGCAGATGCAGAAAGCGATAAAAAAGCCGAAAAACAGGCGGAAAACCCCTTTAAAAAGCTAAACCGCGAAAAGGGTTTTAGGGTTGCTTTAAGTGAAATAACGTCTTTTATAAAAGCCCTTATTTTACGAATAAAAAAGCAGCTGCGGCACATAAAAATCACTCGAGTATGTTTAGGCATAAAGGTCGCAACGGACGACGCTGCGCTTACCGCAATTTATTACGGCGCGGTATGCTCGGCAGTTTACCCGATTTTGAGCCTGCTTGATTCACTTTCAAATATAGCACTCAAGCAAATTGACATTCGCGCCGATTTTGAAAGCGCAAAGCCCGATTTCGCGTTTTCGGCGCGGGTAAAGCTACGGCTATTCTTCCTGTTGGCTGCCGCAGTTGCGGCGCTTTCGGAATTTAATAAATTTAAAACGAGGAATGAATTATGAGCGAAAACAGCATTAAAAGCATTATGGACGTAACTATGGACAAGCTCCGCGCAATGGTGGACGCAAACACCATTATCGGCGACCCGATAGTGGTAGGCGACGTTACCCTGCTGCCCGTTTCTAAAGTCTCTTTCGGGCTTGCAACAGGCGGCAGCGATTTCCCGAGCAAGACCCAATCGGGGCTTTTCGGCGGTGGTGGCGGCACAGGGGTTACAATAGCGCCCGTTGCCTTTATAGCCGTTAGCGACGGCAATGTTAAAATGATGCCCGTCTATAATGAATTAAGCTCCGCCGAAAAGGCGTTTGCAATGGCGCCCGATGTTATTGAGCGCGCAAAGGAGCTTTTCTCAAAGGATAAGCGCAAAAAAGAAGAACAGTAATATAAATCCCCGCCTTTTAATAAACTTTTTAAGAGGTGGAGTTTATGAAAAGAATTGTCGCGCTTGTTGTAATATGTATAATTTTTTCATTGCCGGTAAGCGCCGTTTCCACGTCTGCCAAAGCGGCGGCGGTAATAAACGGTGATACCGGCGAAGTTTTGTACAGTCAAAATGCAGATACGCGCCTGCCTATGGCGAGTACGACTAAAATTATGACGTCCTTGCTGCTTTGCGAGCACGGCAATTTGGAAAAGGAAATAACCGTAACGGCGGATATGCTAAAGGTTGAGGGGTCTTCAATGGGACTGCTGCCGGGCGATACCGTAACCCTGCACGACCTGCTTTACGGTATGCTTTTAGCATCGGGGAACGATGCGGCAAACGTCACCGCAATTGCGGTTTCGGGCTCTGTTAAAGCATTTGCCGAGCTTATGAACCGTCGCGCAGCGGAACTGGGGCTTAAAAACACCCACTTTGTAACCCCCTCGGGGCTTGACGCGGAAGAACACTACACAACCGCGCGGGAATTAGCACTGCTTGCCGCCTTTGCGCTTAAAAATGAGGAATTTGCCAAAGCCGCCGCCTCAAAAACCGCCACTTTATGCTACGGCAACCCGCCCTATAAGCGCACCCTTTCAAACCACAATAAGCTTTTAAAGCTGTATGAGGGCGCGGTTGGTGTAAAAACGGGCTTTACCAAAAAATCGGGGCGCTGCCTTGTTTCGGCAGCTAAAAGAGACGGTAAGCTCGCCGTAGCCGTAACGCTTTGCGACCCGGACGACTGGCGCGACCATGCGGCTCTGCTTGATTACGGGCTTGACTTAATAGGTCAGACCTCCTACACCCCGCAGATTTCGCATTTTACCCTGCCCGTTATCGGCTCGGATAATGAAAATCTCGACGTGTTTATAGAACCTTACATTATAAACACGCTTGAAACCGAAAAAATAAGCTGCGAAATACGTCTGCCGCAGTTTTTGTATGCGCCCATATCCCGCGGCGAAACGGTAGGCACCGCAGAATACAGCTTTAACGGAAATATAATTGAAACTGTGGAAATAAAAGCGCCGCGCGAGATTGCGGTAACAAAGCCGCGGCAAAGTGTTTATTCACGGCTTTTAGCCAATATAAAATACATATTATTAAGCATTTAGGAGTAGATATGAAGGATAACAGAATAAGACTGCAAAAGCACCTTGCGGAATGTGGCGTAGCCTCGCGCCGAAAAGCCGAGGAGCTTATAGAAAGCGGAAAGGTAAAGGTAAACGGGCATATTGCCGTTATAGGCGCAAAGGTTGACCCCAAAAGGGATAAAGTGACGGTTCGCGGTAAGGCGGTAGTGCCTGTTTCCGAAAAAGTATATATAATGATGCACAAGCCGCGCGGATACGTTACCACCGCAAAGGATGAGTTGGGGCGTAAAAACGTTTGCGATTTAGTAAAGGACGCAGGCGTGCGCCTTTTCCCTGTGGGTCGGCTTGACCGCGATTCCGAGGGGCTGCTTTTAATGACGAACGACGGCGATTTTGCAAACAAGCTCACCCACCCCTCATCCCATGTAAACAAGACCTACCGCGTGACCGTAAAGGGCGATGTGACGGACGAAAAGCTGATTGAAATGCGCGAGGGAATTTTGCTTGACGGCAAAAAAACGCTCCCTTGCGACTGCTTTGTGGCAGAGCGCAAGGAAGACAGAACCGTGCTTATTTTCATACTGAACGAGGGCAGAAACCGCCAGATAAGGCGTATGTGCGAGGCGGTGAATTTAAGCGTTATTCGCCTTAAACGCACCGAAATTGCGGGCGTTAAGCTGGGTATGCTGCCGCAGGGCAAGTGGCGTGCATTAAACGAGCGCGAAATGCGGCGGCTTACCAACGTATCGCAAAGCAAGGAGGAAGAAAGTTGATTACCTTAGCACCTTTAACCGATAAAGAAAAAATACGCGCCGCGTGGGAAGAAAACGGGCTTACATATTCCGATATATCGGGCTGCGTTACAGAACGCTGCGGCGACGAGGTTTTAGGCTACTGCCTTTACACGCTCGATAGTGAAAAAATGGTAATTTTAAGACTTGTTACAACCGACGATGCGGCATTTGCCGACGGTCTTTTGCGCAGCACCCTACATGTGGCGGCAGAGCACTCGGTTCTTAACGCATTTTATGAGGGTGAAGAAACCGAAAGGCTTTGCGAAAAGCTCGGCTTTATATTAAATCACGATGAAAAAAGGCTTGATACAGACAAGCTTTTCAAAAGCTGCTGCTGCAAATAATAAAGGAAGTTTTTTACTATGCGTTACAGATTTTTACGTTTCCCCGGTGGTCTTTCGAAAGCAGTCACGCTAAGCTATGACGACGGCTGCAAGGACGACATCCGTTTTTCCGAGACAATTTGCGCCCACGGGCTTAAATGCACCTTTAATATAAACAGCGGGTTTATAGCCGAAAAAGAGGGCGACTGGCATTTAACGCACGAGCAGATTAAAAAATATCTTATTGATACAGGCAACGAAATTGCCGTGCACGGTAAATACCACCGTGCTTCGGGCAAGCAGCTGCCGATAGACGGCATACGCGATGTGCTTGAGTGCAGAACCGAGCTTGAAAATGATTTTAGTATGATAATACGCGGAATGGCATACCCCGATTCGGGCATAACGCGGTGCGAAAACGGCGCGGCGCTACCTTACAGACCTTGGAATAGTATACTCCCGCACGCTCGGCGGCGATAACGACAGCTTTGCCCTGCCGACAGACTGGCATGCCTGGATGCCGACCGCCCACCACACCAACCCCGAGCTTTTCGGATATATTGATAAGTTTTTAAACGAGCCTATGTCCTCTTATGAAGCGGCTCAGACTCCCGGACTTTTCTACCTTTGGGGGCACAGCTTTGAGTTTGAAAACAATAAGAACTGGGATCTGCTTGATAAAATATGCTCTGCCCTTTCAAATAAGCC
>URPQ01000077.1 GCA_900549755.1 uncultured Oscillospiraceae bacterium | reverse complement strand
ATATTGAAAAAATTAAACCCACCGAGCAGATTATGATGCAGCTTTACCCCGAAATTTATGCCTGCGTAGGCTGCAACGCCTGCACAAAAAGCTGCACGCAGTCGCTTAACGTTATGCAGTACATAGCGTATGCGCAGCGCGGCGAGTTTGATAAGTGCGCAGAGGAATCGTTTGACTGCGTTATGTGCGGCGTGTGCTCTTCCCGCTGCCCCGCGGGCATTTCTCACCCGCAGGTTGCAATGCTTGCGCGCAGACTTAACGGCAAGTATATAGAGCCGAAGTCAGAACACCTTGAAAAACGCGTTGAGGAAATTAAAGAGGGCGCGTTTACCGAGATTATAGAGTCGCTTATGGGCAAGCCTGTTGAAGAGCTTAAAGAGCTTTACAACAACCGCGAAATTGAGAAATAAGGAGGCGCGCAGATTATGTATTCAAAAGAATTTGAAAAATCTTTAAAGGCGGTTGAGGCTGCAAGAGAAGATAACATTGCATTAGAGCCGCGCCGTATGACCGCGGACGAAAAGGACGCCCTTTTGGCGGCTTACCACCCCGATTATAAAAAGAGCGAATTTTCCACCCTTAAAATAGGGCCGAACAAGGGCGAGCAGGTGCCGCACGAGCTTTGCGAAATGCTTGAGGCGCACAGCCGCATTAAGGCGGACGATGTTGATTTAAACGACGTTACATATGATGTTGACGTGCTTATAATCGGCGGCGGCGGCGCGGGTGCGTCTGCCGCAATTGAGGCTGACAATGCCGGCGCTAAGACTATGATAGTTACAAAGCTGCGCATAGGCGACGCCAACACAATGATGGCGGAGGGCGGTATTCAGGCGGCTGATAAACCGAACGATTCGCCGGCTATACACTTTGTAGACGCATTCGGCGGCGGTCATTTCGCGGCAAAGCGCGAGCTGCTTTCAAAGCTTGTGTGCGACGCACCCGAGGCTATTAAGTGGCTTAATGAATTAGGCGTTGAGTTTGATAAAACGCCCGACGGCACCATGGTTACCACCCACGGTGGCGGTACTTCGAGAAAGCGTATGCACGCCGCAAAAGACTACTCGGGCGCTGAAATTATGCGCACCTTGCGCGATGAGGTTTTAAACCGCGGTATTCCCGTTGTGGACTTCACCTCGGCTATTGAGCTCATTCTTGATGAAAACGGCAATGCCGCAGGCGCGGTGCTTATGAATATGGAGACAAAGGAGCTTATGGTGGCGCGCGCCAAAACCGTTATTATTGCAACGGGCGGTGCGGGCAGAATGCACTATCAGGGCTTCCCGACCTCTAACCACTACGGCGCTACGGCGGACGGACTGGTACTTGCTTACCGTGTAGGCTCAAAGCTTTTGTATGCCGATACATTGCAGTACCACCCCACGGGTGCTGCTTTCCCGCAGCAGATATTCGGTGCGCTTGTTACCGAAAAGGTGCGTTCTTTGGGCGCTAAGCTTGTAAACCGCGACGGTAAGGTATTTATGCACCCGCTTGAAACACGTGACGTTGCGGCGGCTTCCATTATAAGAGAGTGCTCCGACCGTGACGAAGGCGTAGATACAGGCAGCGGCAAGGCTGTTTGGCTTGATACCCCGATGATTGAAAAAATCGGCGGCGAGGGCACTATTGAAAAGAGAATACCCGCTATGATGCGTATGTTCGCAAGCTACGGTATTGATATTCGCAAGGAGCCGATACTCGTATACCCGACCCTGCACTACCAGAACGGCGGTATAGACATTAACGTTACGGGCATGAGTACCTGCGTTGAAAACCTGTACGTTGCGGGCGAGGCAGTAGGCGGAATACACGGCAGAAACCGCCTTATGGGCAACTCTCTGCTTGATATAATAGTGTTCGGCAGAACCGCGGGCAAAAACGCGGCGGCAAAATCAAAGGACGTTAAGGTGGGCAAGCTGACACTTGAACACATTAACAAATTTGACGCCGAGCGCGAGGCGGCAGGCATTAAGACCGACGCCGTATCGCCCAAGCTCCTACCCGATTACAGAAGACAAAAATAATATAAAAACACAATATCCGAACCCCGAAAGGGGCTCGGATTATTAAGGGGTTTAAAGATGATTGTTGATTTACTTGAAGCACTGACAATATTCTGTTTTGGTCTTTCGTGGCCGATTTCCATCCGCAAATCGTGGATTTCGCGCACCGCGAAGGGCAAAAGCCTTTTTTTTGAAATTTTTCTGCTTATAGGCTACGCCTGCGGCATAACAAAAAAAATAATAGAGGCGGCGGGCTTTTTCGGAATTGCACCGAAATCAGGCTTTATATTTGTCCTCAGCTTTTTCTTCTATGTGCTTAACTTTATTGAGATTTCAATAGATGTGGCGCTTTATTTCAGAAACAAAAAGCTGGATGAAATTGCCGACCGTGAGGCGGCAAACGCCTGAATATAAAACAACACGTCCCCACCGCTCAGGTTTAGCCGGTGGGGGCGCTTTTATTCATGCATATTTTTCAGCTTTTAAATTATTATTAACTCTTTACCCCAACTATTGACAAAGAGCCTAAAAAAAGAATTGAGTATGTGGGGTTTCCGCATACTCAATTTTCCGCCCTCTCTTTCGCCTCCGTAAAAAGGTAATTAAAGGTTCCGCTTATAATTCAACCGAATACTTATCTGTTAAAGCAATAATATCACTGCCGTTTAATAAAACAATAACATGATCTGCGTCATAATATTCTTTTGGATTTATATTTCTTATGAAATCCTCATATTTTACCGTTTTGCCCTCAGACAGCATCACATACCATTCATCAATTCCCTTTATCTGATTTAAAACTATATAAGGAGTTGTCGGCACTACGCTTAGCACATCGGGAGCGATTGCATATATTCCGATTAGCTTATCTTCTGTTCTGTATACCCTCGGTGCTGCATAATAAACATCTGCCGATTGCAGCCTATGCAGGTATTCTTCAAGATTATCTATACTGTTGCCGATTTGGGTTATCTCTTTAATACCTATTGAAATCGGATTATATATTCCGAACATTTCAAATTTCTCGGTTTCGTTTTCCGCTATGCTTTTTTGTATCGATTGAAGCCCTGCGGCACTGCCGCGTTTATCACATTCAATGAATTTATCAGTATCGTTTAAACTGACCTTTTCATCTTCTCTTATGTAATATTTGGCTTTCAGTTTTTTGCAAATTTTTTCTGTTACTTCATAGAATTTTTCAATTTCAGAGGGGGATGTCGGCAAATTCAGCATAAGTACAATATCGGCGCCGTCTTGCGATAGGTCTATTCCTCTTGCAAGCCTGTTTTTGTCATAAATCAAAGTATGCTCGGCTGTTTTGTTCGGCATAAGTCTGAAATTTTCATCACATACGCCGTAGGATAAATCGGTCAGTTTGATTATATCATCAAAATTCAGTTTTTTTCTGAATAAAGAGTTTTGTCTTATCCTTACCGTTACCGACATATTAGCACTCTCCCTTATGATTGTTACAGCTTGCGGTATTATACAAACACAAACTGCACAAGCAGCATATAGCAAACCGTGCCGCCTGCTATAGACAGCAGCATATTTTTGCGCCACAAATGCAGTGCGGTTAAAACGCAAAGCGATATAAGCTCGGGCAGCCCGTGACTGCCTGATGTAATGTTGACGTTTTTAAGACAATAAACCACAAGCATACCGAATATTGCGGCGGGCAGCGCTTTGCCTAAGTAATTTATGTATTCGGGCGTTTTACGCTTGCCCGAAAAAAGCAGAAAGGGTAAAAAGCGAGTCAGCATTGTGGCAAGCGCACAAATGGCGAAAGCAGCATTGAAACGGTAAGAAATTCAAGCAAGCCGCCGTATATCACCGCGCTCATAACCATGGGGGTAAACAAAGCTGATCCCCGAAACATTCATATATACACCGTAGGAAAAGCCCAAAAACAGAAAGCCAGCCATTATGGGTATTGTTTTGGGCCATGCGGCTTTAAACACCTTTTTTAGCATAAAATCCCCCTCGGGATGATTTAAACCTCCGTAAAATATTGCTTATACCAGATTATAAAGGTATACACCGTCCATATTTTGCGGCTGTTATCCGCCTTGCCTGTGCGGTGATTATCAAGCAATGCAACCAATTTTTCGGTATTAAAGAATTTCTCGGCTATTTCTCCCGTAAATTCTTCCTTTACCATGTTATAGTATTTATCCTCTTTAAGCCATACTCTTATCGGCACGGGGAAGCCCAGCTTATCCTTTTCGGCGGTTAATTTCGGCAGAGCTTTCTCTGCAGCTTTTCTCAGCGCTAATTTTGTGGTTTTGGTGCTCACCCTGCAATTAAGCGGTATAGTTTCTGCCAGCTCCATAACCTTTTTATCAAGGAACGGCACACGCAATTCAAGCGAATTAGCCATACTTGTCTTGTCGGCTTTAAGAAGAATATCCCCCATAAGCCACATATTTATATCGAGGTACTGCATTTTGGTAATATCGTCTTTGTCCTTAACCTCATCATAAAACTTACTGCAAAGCACCTGCGGCGATACGGCTCTTTTCGCGGTCTCGCTTTTAAGCAGCGCGTTTCGCTCCTTGGTGCTGAAAATTGAGGCGTTGCCTATAAAACGCTCCTCAATTGTTTTGCCGCGGCGCACAAGGTAGTTTATGCCGTGTTTTTGCGGTAAATGCTCGCAGATTTTTGAAATAACGCGGCGAATACCGAAGGGCAGCTTATCATAAGCGGTAAGGGTTATCGGCTCTTGATAAATGCGGTAGCCGCCGAAAAGCTCGTCCGCACCTTCGCCCGACATTACCACCTTAACGTATTTGCTCGCAAGCTGACTTACAAAGTAAAGCGCTATTGCGGCGGGGTCGG
This sequence comes from uncultured Oscillospiraceae bacterium, assembly GCA_900549755.1. Classification (GTDB taxonomy): domain Bacteria; phylum Bacillota; class Clostridia; order Oscillospirales; family Acutalibacteraceae; genus UBA737. The sequence continues at coordinate 2,763 of URPQ01000077.1, read as the reverse complement.
CAAGCGGCTCGTCCATATGGTACTGAATTTTCGGGAAAGTGCCCCAGTATTCCTCGGGAGTTATAATTTTTGAAATATTCTCAACGCCTATTGTATCGGCAAATTTCTTTGCAAAGTGTATTTCGTTGTAGCGGTCGCCGTCGGGGCTTTCAAAGCCCACGGTAAAGGTTTTATCAACGTTTGCCGCCTCGGCTATATAGCTTGAATCAATACCGCTTGAAAGGAAAGAGCCTACCTCAACGTCGGCTATCTTATGCGCCGCAACCGATTCGCGCACAGCCTTATCTGTAAGGTCGGCAAAATACTCAAGCACGCCGTCTTGTGCGTTGAAATCGGGCTTGAAATAGCGCGTTTTCTTCATTTCGCCGTTTTTAAAGGTGAAATAATGCGCGGGCGGCAGCTTGTAAACGCCCTTGAAGAACGTCTCCTCGGTAGGAGAGTACTGGAATGAAAGGTAATGCGCAAGCGCCTCCTCATTTAGCTCCTTTTTGAAATCGGGGTGCTCCAAAAACGACTTTATTTCAGAGCCGAAAATAAAGCTTTCACCCATAAAGGTATAGTAAAACGGCTTTATGCCGAACATATCTCGCGCGGCAAAAAGCGAGCGGTCGCGGCGGTCGAAAATAACGAACGCAAACATTCCGCGAAGCCTCGGCACCATGTTTTCGCCCCATTCCTCAAAGCCGTGCAGCAGCACCTCGCTATCGGAATTATTGGCGAAAATATGCCCCTTTTCAAGTAATTCGGCGCGCAGCTCCTTAAAGTTATATATCTCTCCGTTGAAAACAAGCACCAGGGACTTATCCTCATTGAACATAGGCTGGCCGCCCTCGGCAAGGTCTATAATGCTGAGCCGCCTGAATCCGAGCGCAATATCGGTATCAACAAACTGCCCAGACGCGTCAGGCCCTCTGTGTACGATTCTGTCCATCATACGCCCGAGCACCGTGCCGTCGTCCTTTATATAATTTGTAAAGCCCGTAAAGCCACACATAATTGAATTCGCTCCTTATAAAGCATAATAAATTCATTATACACTAAAAATCCGCTCTTGTCTCTATTTTTTTCAAAGAAAATAAAAATATTTAAAAACTGCGCTTTTCGGGATAGACAAACCCGACGCTTTATTATATAATATATGTGTATCTTTTTTAAAAAAGCGGAGGTTAAAATGGAGAAGATTTTAGTGCTTGACTTCGGCGGTCAGTATAATCAGCTTATCGCCCGGCGTGTAAGAGAGAATAACGTTTACTCGGAAATTCGCCCCTACACCGCCCCGATTGCGGAAATAAAGGCTGCGGGATATAAGGGAATAATTTTAACGGGCGGACCCAAAAGCGTATACGGCGAAAACGCCGTGCTTTACAGTAAGGAGCTTTTCGAGCTGGGTATACCTGTAATGGGCATTTGCTACGGCGCACAGCTTATGGCGCATATGCTCGGCGGCGAGGTAACTGCGGGCGCCAGCGAATACGGCAAGGTTGAGGTAAAGGTGGATAACGGCAGCAAGCTTTTTGCGGATATACCCTCAAAAACCGTTTGCTGGATGAGCCACACCGACTACATAAAGCAGGTGCCGCTCGGCTTTAAAATCGTAGGCAAAACCGATGTTTGCCCCGTTGCCGCAATGGAAAACCCGAAGGAAAGGCTGTACGCCGTTCAGTTCCACCCCGAGGTTATGCACACTCCGCTCGGCTCACAAATGATAAGGAACTTTATTTATAACGTCTGCGGCTGCAAGGGCGAGTGGACCATGTCCTCCTTTACCGCACGCACAATTGAGGAGCTTAAAAACAAAATCGGCAATAAAAAGGTGCTTTGCGCTCTTTCGGGCGGAGTGGACAGCTCTGTTGCAGCCCTGCTTTTACACAAGGCGGTAGGCGAAAACCTCACCTGCATTTTTGTTGACCACGGTCTGCTTAGAAAGGACGAGGCAAAGCAGGTAAACGACCTGTTCAGAGGCGCTTATAATATAAATCTTATATCGGTTGATGCGTCCGAGCAGTTTTTGGGTCAGCTGCGCGGCATAAGCGAGCCTGAGCAAAAGCGTAAGATTATCGGCAGAGAGTTTATACGCGTATTTGAGGCTGAGGCTAAAAAAATCGGCAAGGTGGATTATCTGGTTCAGGGCACTATTTACCCCGATTGCATTGAGTCGGGCGTAGGCGACGCCGCGCTTATAAAGAGCCACCACAATGTGGGCGGTTTGCCCGACCATGTTGATTTTGATGAGATAATAGAGCCGCTCAGAGACTTATTTAAGGATGAGGTGCGCAAGGTAGGCTTAGAACTTGGTATGCCGGAAAATATGGTGTACCGTCAGCCTTTCCCGGGTCCGGGGCTCGGCGTTCGCATTATCGGCGAGCTTACCCGCGAGAAAATTGCTATTTTGCAGGATGCCGACGCTATCTTCCGCGAGGAAGTGGCAAACGCGGGGATTGACCGTGAGATTGGTCAGTACTTCGCCGTGCTTACAAATATGCGCTCGGTGGGCGTTATGGGCGATTTCAGAACCTATGATTACACTGTAGCGCTCCGCGCGGTTACAACCAGCGACTTTATGACGGCTGACTGGGCGCGTATTCCGTACGAGGTGCTCGACACCGCCTCCCGCCGCATAGTAAACGAGGTTAAGGGCGTAAACCGCATTGTGTACGATATAACCTCCAAACCCCCGGCAACTATTGAGTGGGAGTAATCGCCACTTACCCGAAAACCCTTTATTTTCAAGGGTTTTCGGGTTTCTTTTTTGCTCCGGGTACA
>URPQ01000076.1 GCA_900549755.1 uncultured Oscillospiraceae bacterium | reverse complement strand
TTCTGACCACTTACCAATTGAGGATTCATATAATTCTGGCATTGCCTTCTTAATATTCATTTTAATAGTAGTAATTGCTATATCCGAATAAGCACTTTCCCTTCCAAATAATTCCATTATTTTATATTCTTCATATATATGCTGCGTCTTCTCTATTCTACTGATGCTCTTTCGAAACACATTCCAGTTATGTTCGTCTAACTGATAAGCCTTCTCATCAAAAAATCTCTTCAGGATATTTTCAGCAAACTTTTTTCTCGTATAAACACCCTTGATCTCATATATTTTTTCCAGACAATATGCAAGCCTATCCCACCTTTCCCCCTCTAGTATCTCAATTTCACCTATTTCTTCCGCTCTATTTACTATTATCTGGACTTCTTTGTAAAACAACTCTAATGCAAAAATCTGCTCTAAAAGATATTCGCCAGAAAAATAATCGCTCTCACTCAGCCTTAAATTTGGAGTCTTTTTATCTAGTTCTATAATTCCTTTTCGCATATCTACAAGTTTTTCATGTGATTTATAGTAAAACTCACAATACTTCTCCAAGAACTTTCCGTCAAATTCATCTCTATACCTATCAATATCATGTACCGCATCACACATTCGCCTTACATTGTAAAGCTTATTATACAATATCAATCTGCAAAGCCTGATTCTACCAAAGCTACAAGACCGTCAAGAGCTTCCTTTTCATCAGAGCCGTCAACAATTATTTTAATGGTGGTGCCGCCTACAATGCCGAGCGACAGAACACCCAAAAGGCTCTTTGCGTTTACCTTTCTTTCATCCTTTTCAACCCAAATTGAGGATTTATACTCATTTGCTTTCTGAATAAAAAAGGTTGCGGGGCGGGCATGAAGACCAACCTGATTCTGAATAACTACATCTTTAACACACATTGTAAAATCTCCTTTGGGATTAACATTTTATTAACTGCCTCGTTACATCCTTGTAACACCTGATATTATCATTATACCACATTTAATGAAATCGTCAATTATTTGTGAATAAGTTCTAATATTTATCCAACGATTTAAAAATCGGCAAGCCTGCATTTGTGTAGTTTCAATATAAATTTTCGGCAAAAATCGCGGTTTTAACCCCTGTCCGATTATTTTATGCTCTTAATATCATACGGCGTGGTCTGGTAAACGAAGTAGTTGAGCCAGTTTGAGTAAAGCAGATTTGCGTGTGCGCGCCACGAAACGATGGGCGGATTTTCGGGGTTATCACCCTTAAAATAGTTTTTCGGTATTTCTATTTTTTCACCCGCCTTTAAATCACGGAAATATTCATCTGCCAGTGTGTTCGCGTCATATTCGGAATGACCGGTTATAAATATCTGTTTTCCCTTTTCAGAGGATACGGCGTACACTCCCGTTTCCTTGGAGGAGGCTAAAATTTTAAGCAGAGGTACTGCCTTTATATCCTCTGTTTTAAAGGTTGTGTGGCGTGACTGGGGCACCATAAAGGTATCGTCAAACCCGCGGAATAAAATTGAGTTTTTATAATCCACAGTATGCGGAAAAACGCCGAACAGCTTTTTTTCAAGCATATATTTTTTTATGCCGTAATGGTAGTAAAGCCCCGCCTGCGCGCCCCAGCAAATATGAAAGGTGCTGTGTACATGGGTCTTGCTCCATTCCATAATTTCGCAAAGCTCCGCCCAATACTCAACCTCCTCAAACGGCAGCCTTTCAACCGGCGCGCCGGTTATTATCATACCGTCAAAGGTGCGGTCGCGAACATCTTCAAAGGTTTTGTAAAACGTAAAAAGGTGCTCTGCCGAGGTGTTTTTGGAAATATGGCTTTTTGTATGCAGAAATTCAAGGTCAACCTGTAAAGGCGAGTTTCCGAGCAGACGGGAAATCTGTGTTTCGGTTTCAATCTTTTTCGGCATCAGGTTTAAAAGCAGTATTTTTAGCGGACGAATATCCTGCGTGATGGCCCGCGTTTCGGTCATAACGAATATATTTTCATCGTTAAGCGTTTTAACCGCGGGCAGATCGTTCGGTATTTTTATCGGCATATTTTACCTGCCCTCTGCGCCGTCAAGCGCCTGTTTAATATCGTTAATAAGGTCTTCCGCGCTTTCAAGCCCGCACGAAAAACGCACGAGGTCTGCCGGTACTCCCGCGGCGGCAAGCTCCTCGTCGGTCATCTGGCGGTGGGTGCTGCTTGCGGGGTGCAGGCAGCAGGTGCGCGCGTCGGCAACGTGGGTTTCAATCGCGGCGATTTTAAGCCCCTTCATAAAGCCCTCGGCGGCTTTTCTGCCGCCCTTTAAGCCGAAGCTTACAACGCCTGTTGTGCCGTTCGGCATATATTTTTTTGCAAGGCTGTAGTATTTATCGCCCTCAAGCCCGGGATATATAACGTATGCCCCGCGGTCATCGTTTTTAAGCGCTTTTGCCACGGCAAGCGCGTTTTCGCAGTGCCGCGCCATTCTGACATGCAGGCTTTCAAGCCCCAAATTCAAAATAAACGCGCTTTGCGGCGACTGAACCGAGCCGAAATCGCGCATAAGTTGCACGGTAGCTTTTGTAATATACGCGCCGCCTATGCCGAAACGCTCGGTATATGTAACGCCGTGGTAGCTGTCATCCGGCGTGCAAAGCCCGGGGTATTTATCGGGGTAGCGCGTCCAGTCAAACTTGCCCGAATCCACAATGCAGCCGCCTACCGCCGCGCCGTGACCGTCCATATACTTTGTGGTGGAATGGGTCACAATATCCGCTCCCCACTCAAAGGGGCGGCAGTTGACGGGCGTTGCAAAGGTGTTATCCACTATAAGCGGAACGCCGTGGCTGTGCGCAGCGGCGGCAAACTTTTCAAAATCAAGCACGGTAAGCGCGGGGTTTGCAACCGTCTCGCCGAATACCGCCTTTGTGTTGGGGCGGAAAGCCGCGTCAAGCTCCTCTTTGGTGCAATCGGGGGAAACAAAGGTGAAATCTATTCCCATTCTTTTCATTGTAACGGCGAAAAGGTTGTATGTACCGCCGTAAATAGAGGATGAGGAAACAATATGGTCGCCGCAGGACGCAATGTTAAACACGGCGTAAAATGAGGCTGCCTGACCGGACGATGTAAGCATTGCCGCAGTGCCGCCCTCAAGCTCGCAAATTTTGGCGGCTACGGTATCGCAGGTGGGGTTTTGCAGGCGCGAATAGAAATATCCGCTCGCCTCTAAATCGAAAAGTCTGCCCATATCCTCGCTTGTGCTGTATTTAAAGGTTGTGCTTTGAATAATCGGCACCTGTCTCGGTTCGCCGTTTTTGGGGGTGTAACCGCCCTGTACGCATATAGTATCTCTGTTCACCGTTATCACTCCAAATTGAAAATTTTACAAGCGTTTATATTAAGTATACTCTTTATTTCGTTTTCGTCAAGGTTTAGTGATAAAAAGTATTCAAGCTCCTTTTCGGGCGACCACATGGGGTAATCGCTGCCGAAGAGCACCCTGTCCGCTCCGTAGCGGCGTATAATTTCCTTTGCGGTCTCCTTTTTAAGGTAAGGAAAAGCAGAGGAACAGTCAACATACAAATTAGGCGTGCCGCATAGCTTTTTGCTTGCCTCCTCCCAAATAGACCAACCGCCGAAGTGCGCGCCTATAACGGTAAGCCCGGTGTAAATTTTAAGCACGGGCAAAAGGCGGTTTGGGTTTGAGTAATCGTAGCGGCTGTCGCCTGTGTGCATAAGTATGGGCAGGCGGTTTTCTTCGCACAGCTCATAAATTTTAAGGCAGCGGTAATCGTCAATTTTAAACGCCTGAATATCGGGGTGCAGCTTTACCCCGCGCAGCCCTAATGATATTAAGTGCTCAACATCACCCTTAATATCGGCGCTGTCGGGGTGCAGAGTGCCAAGCCCCACAAGCCTGCCAGGGCGCTTTTTAACCTCGCCCGCAATAAATTCGTTAATGCTTTTAACCTGGTGCGGCGTTGTGGCTACCGACTGGACGATATAGCGGTCAACTCCCGCCTTATCGCCCATTTCCGTAAGCCCCTCTACGGTGCCTGAGCCTACCGAATGTTCGTGATAAAAATTATCGGTTCCCGCAACCGCGCGCGAGGCTATTTTTTCGGGGTAGATGTGGCAGTGCGCGTCGGTTACAAAGTATTTATTTTCCACCATTATGCCGTTACCACCTTATCCGCCTTTTGTAGGCCTAATTTTTTAACCGCGTCCTCGCGCATTTTGTATTTTAATATTTTGCCCGCAACGTTCATCGGGAAGCTATCCACAAAGTCAATGTACTTAGGCACTTTATGCCGCGCCATATGGGCGTTTATAAACTCTTTCATTTCGGCCTCGGTCATAGTCTCCCCCTCTTTTAAAATAACACAAGCCATTATTTCCTCGCCGTACTGCTCGTCCGGCACGCCTATTACCTGAACGTCCTTAACCTTTGGGTGGGTGTAAATAAATTCCTCAATTTCTTTGGGGTAGATATTTTCGCCGCCCCTTATTATCATATCCTTAAGTCTGCCCGTAATTCTGAAATAACCGTCGGGCGTGCGGCAGGCAAGGTCACCCGTGTGCAGCCAGCCGTCCTTATCAATGGCGCTTGCGGTGGCTTTCGGCATTTTGTAGTAGCCCTTCATTATATTATAGCCACGCGCCACAAACTCGCCGTTTTCGCCGTCGGGGCACTCCTCGCCGGTTTCGGGGTCAATAATTTTGCACTCAATTTCGGGCAAAGGCTTACCCACGGTGCCCACGCGCTGCTCAATAGTATCGTAAATAGAGCTCATTGTGCAGCCGGGCGACGCCTCTGTCTGACCGTAGGTTATAACAATTTCTTTCATATTCATTTTGTCCACAACGTCCTGCATTACCGAAATGGGGCAGGGGCTGCCTGCCATAATGCCTGTGCGCATATATGAAAAATCGGTCTTTGCAAAATCGGGGTTTTCAAGCATTGCAATAAACATTGTGGGAACGCCGTGAAATGCGGTTATATGCTCGGAATTTATGCAGGCAAGCGCGGGCTTGGGTGAGAAATAGGGGAGCGGATAAATCGTTGTGCCGTGGGTCATACTCGCGGTCATGGCAAGCACCATTCCGAAGCAATGGAACATAGGCACCTGAATCATAAGCCTGTCGGCGGTGGATAATTCCATACAGTCGCCTATGCACTTGCCGTTGTTTACAACATTGTAGTGCGTAAGCATAACGCCTTTAGGAAAGCCCGTTGTACCCGATGTATACTGCATATTGCAAACGTCGTCCTTATCAACTGCCGCCGCCATACGGTAAACCTCGGCTGTCGGCACTGTCTTTCCGCGCTCAATAGCGTCTTCCCAGGTAAGGCAGCCCGTTTGCTTAAACCCTACGGTTATAATATTGCGCAAAAACGGCAGGCGCTTTGCGTGCAGCGGCTCGCCCGCTTTTTTGTTTTCAAGCTCGGGGCACAGCTCTGTCATAGTCTCTGAATAATTTGAATCGCGGTAGCCGTCTATCATAATAAGTGTGTGGGTATCGGATTGCTTTAAAAGATACTCCGCCTCGTGAATTTTGTAGGCGGTGTTCATTGAAACCAGCACCGCGCCTATTTTGGTGACCGCCCAGAAAGCGATATACCACTGCGGAATATTGGTAGCCCAAACCGCCACGTGCGAGCCTGCCTTTACCCCCAAGGCTATAAGCGAACGGCAGAATTCGTCCACATCGTCGCGAAATTCGCTGTAGGTCCTCGTGTAATCAAGCGTGGTGTATTTAAAGGCGTATTGGTCGGGAAATTCCTCAACCATTCTGTCAAGCACCTGCGAAAAGGTTTCGTCTATAAGCAGATTTTTCTTCCAAACGTATTTTCCTGTGTGGGCGCGGTTGTAATAAAGGGCGGATTCTGCCTTTGAAGTATCGCCGAACTGGCTTATAAAGTTTACAAAGTGGGAGAATATTATCTCGCTGTCGTCAAGCCCCTCGCACCACGCGGGGTCCCATTCAAGCGAAATAAAGCCGTCGTAATTAACCGAGCGCAGGGCGGACATCATATCCCCCACCGGCAGCTTGCCCTCGCCTATAAGGCAAAAGCCCTCGCCGTCAAAGTCCTTTATATGAACGTGCTTTACATACGCGCCCAAATTTTTAATGGTTTCTTCGGGCTGCTCGCCCGCCTTGAAAAATGTTGAATACATATCCCAAAGAGCGGCTAAATTATCGCTTGCAAAGCTGTCAAGCAGTTCTCTGAGCGCGGCGGTGCTGCAAAACGCGCCCGAGGTTTCAATTACCAGCGTAACACCCGCTTTTTCAGCCTTATGCAGAACCGCGGTTATAAATTTCTTTGCGGTGTCATTATCGCACTCGGCGGATTTTATGCGTATATTCGGTATGTGCAGATCTTTAGCAATTTTAATGCAGCCCTCGGTTTCCGCTATAGCGGCATCCTCGCTTATATCGGAAATTACGTCTATACACGGCAGTTCCAGCTTCATTTCGTAAAGCCGCCTTACCGTCGCCGCGGCGGCGTAGCCGTGAAACGCACCGTCCTTATTTTTAAATAATTCTCCGTTTATATTGTGCAGCTCAATACCGCCGAATTTAAGCTCTCTTGCAATATTGCAAAATTCTTCAAAGCTCTTGTTATGCCAGCCCTTTGTAGAAAACGATAACTTCATAATTTTCAAGCCTCCCCGTAAACTATCTTATTAACGGCGTTTATGTACGCCCTTATGCTCGCGCCTATAATATCAGTTGAAATGCCGTTGCCCGAATAAAGCTTGCCGCCGAATCTAAGTTTTACAAGCGCGCTGCCTATCGACTCTTTACCCTCGGTTACGGTCTCAATTTTAAAATCCTCAAGCTCATAGCGGCTGCCTATAATCTGCTCCAGTGCCAAAAACGCCGCGTCTATAGGTCCGTCGCCTATGCTTATGCCTGTAGTCCGCTTACCGTCGCGCTCAAGCGTTACCTGAGCCGAGGCAGAAATTATATTACCGTTGTTTATAACATAATTCACAAGCGTGTAGGTGGGCGGCGCCTGCATGGCTGTGCTTGTAATAATAACCTCAAGCTCCTTAGCGCCTACCCTCTTTTTAGCCGCCACACGGCGAAACTCCTCGTAAACCTTTTCGGCGTCCTCGTCCGATAAATCGTATCCAAGAGATGCCGCGGCAGAAACAACCGCGTCCTTTCCGTCGCTGCCGTCAAGTGTAATTCCGCTTTGCTCTGCCGCTACGGGGGCTGCGGTATCGGTTTTGCCGCCTGTAATTCTTACAATCTGCTTTACAATCCTGTTAAGCTCGGTATTCTTAATGCTTGAAGAAAAACCGCAGGTATCGCCGCAGTTCTTTATCATTGCGGCAAAGCCCTCAAGCGAGGTAATATCGCCCGAAACGGCGGTTTTAACGCTCTCTGCTCCCTGCTTTACCGCCATAACGGAAGATGCGGAAGCCAGCCCGTTTTTATCGCTGCACATAACCGAAATTTCGGCTTTGCCGCCTATATGCGCGGCAATTTCCGCAATAAATGCGGCAAACTCATCGGGCATTTGCTCCGCTGCGTCGTCGCTTATTGTAATAATGCCCGCGCCCGCCGCTATTGCCGTATCAATCATTTCGTAAAGAAAAGCCCTGTCCGCACGGGTCGCGTCCATAGCGCAAAACTCAGTATCGCTGCATTTTTCCTTTGCATAGCTTACAAGCCCGGTTATAAACTCGCCCATTTTAGGCGCTTTTTTGTGACATATATATTCCATTCCCACGGTGGAAAGCGGCAGCTCAATGCGAATACGCGGCTTTGCGGCGGTACGCAGCGCGTCGGCGGCTAAATCAATGCTCTCGCGCGTTTTACCGCCGCAAACCGATAACACGCTGTTTTTAACAAACGACGCCACCGTGCGCACAAGCAGGGTGTCGGTCTTGGCGTTTTCAATTTCGGGCAGCTCTACCGCATTAACGTTAAGCCTTTCAAGCTGACGCGCAATTTCAATTTTTTCCTTAAAGCTGAAATGCGCGCCCGCCGCGCAGAGCGTTCTGTCGCAGATTTTAATGTTTTTCATAACCTATCACTCTTTCTTGTTTTTTGTTGGAAACAATGGCATAAAAAAAGCCCCGAG
>URPQ01000075.1 GCA_900549755.1 uncultured Oscillospiraceae bacterium | reverse complement strand
TGTTTATTGCGCTGGAAAAGCTCTTCCTTTCAAAATATCTTGAAAAGCAGCCGATTATAGCCCATATATATTTGCTGCTCATAGTCTTTTTCGGGTGGATTTTGTTTAAATTTGAAAATCTTAACGATATATGGTGCGTGCTTAAAGGAATGTTCGGCGCAAACGGCAATAAATTTTCGGATTTTGAAACATGGACTACCGTGAAAAGCCATATTATAATACTTTTAATTGCGATTTTCGCGTCTACGCCCGTAACAAAGCGCCTGTCAGCCGCGTTCAAATACCGCGCGCTCAGAAATAACGGTGCTCTTGCGGCTTATTCGGTGCTGCAATTTGCAATTCCCGCGGTGCTGCTTTTACTCTCTGCCGCGGCACTTGTGGGCAACAGCTACAATCCGTTCCTGTATTTCAGATTTTAAAAGGGGGCTTCCTTATGGCGGAACAGAACAACACTATTACCGATGCGGAAGAAGTGCGCCTTCCCCCCGTTAATATGCGGAAATTCAGAATAATGAGCATATGGTTCGTTCGGTTTTTCTTCGTTTTGCTTTTTTCGTTTTTTATTCTATCACTCATAATACCGCTGCGCCCGAAATACTCGGAAAGCGAAAAGCGCGAGCTTACAAAATTCCCGAAATTTACGCTTACAGCCCTTGTCTCGGGCGATTATTTTGACGGAATAAACAGCTGGTATTCCGATACGTTTCCTTTAAGGGAAAAGCTGACGGATATTAACGCTTTTTTCTCCGCATTTTACGGCAAGACCGACGTTCAGATACAGGGCGACGTTAAAAAAGGCGACGATATACCTGAAAGCCACCCGGGAGACACCTCAGATGTATCATCCGATGTGTCATCTGCGGAGTCAAGCGAGCCATCAAAGCCTGAGAGCTCGTCCTCCTCGGCGGTATCATCAGAGCCGCCGAAGCAGCAAACACCCGCCCAGACTCAGGCGACACAGACACTCGGTGCACTGCTTATAAACGGCGATACGGCATATGAATATTACAATTTTGTGCGCAGCACGGCAGACCTGTATATAAGCGCAATAAGCCGCGCGGGAACGCTGCTTGCAGGTAAAACAAAGGTATACGATATGATTGTGCCCACAAGCATGGGCATTACCGCGCCCGATAATGTGGTGGCGACCATAAACACCTCGGACCAGAAAAAAGCGATAGATTATATGTATTCGGGTATTGCGAAAAACGGTGTAAAAACCGTTTCAATTTACGATACGCTCAAAGCCCGCCGCAACGAGTATATTTATTTCCGTACCGACCACCACTGGACGGCGCTGGGCGCTTATTATGCATACTGTGATTTCACAAAGGCGGCAGGCGGCGCGCCCGCGGCACTTGATAGCTTTAAGGTGCATCAGTTCCCGAATTATTTGGGCTCTTTCTATAATTCAAGTAAAAAGCTGCCGCAGCTGGCGGCTAACCCCGATACGGTTTTTGCATACGAGCCGACGGAAACCAATACGATAGAAGTGCATTATTCAAAAACCTCGGTTAAAAATGAGGCAATTATTTCCGATATGTCAAATGTCAGCTCTAAATATCTCACCTTTATAAAGGGCGACCGCCCTTACAGCATTATTCACAACCCCGCCAAGACAGACGGCTCTGTGTGCGTGCTTGTAAAGGAATCGTTCGGAAATGCGTTTGCGCCGTTCTTAGTTCCCAATTACCAAACCGTTTATATTATAGACTACCGCTATTTTGCAAGCGTTGACAGCCGCGGAATAGCACAGTTCTGCACGGACGTTAAAGCGAAAGACCTGCTGTTTTTAAATAATATTTCCGCCACGCGCAATAAGGGCCTTGTAGCGGCGATAAATACGCTTGTGCGGTGATTACTCGAAGGAAGAATATCAGGGAGAAAATACGCCCCCGCTGTTATCAAATAAGATGACGGCAGGGGCGCTGTAATTCCGTATTCTGATTACAATTTAATTATCGGTATTTCACCCGAAAAAGCAATTTGGGCAATAAATTCCAAAAAAACTGTTGACATTAAATTTAGGCGGTATTATAATAAACATAGGTTAGCAAGGGCTAACCTATGCTTAAACCTTTTTGTTAGCGGACGCTAACTTGATTTTAAGAGAAGAGGATTGACAATGCCGATAGTTGAATTTAAGGATGTAAGCCGCGTATACGTAAGCGGCGACCACGAACAAAAGGCACTTGACAAGGTGAGCTTCAGCCTTGATGAAGGAAAATTTGTAGTTATTTTAGGACCGAGCGGCGCGGGGAAAAGCACGCTTTTAAACCTGCTCGGCGGGCTTGACAGCCCGACTGATGGAAAAATTTATGTTTCGGGCAAGGATATTTCCACACTGTCAAATGATGAACTGGCGGACTACCGTGCCTCTACCGTGGGGTTTGTTTTTCAGTTTTACAACCTTGTACCCACACTTACGGTAAAGGAAAACGTAATGCTTGTAAACGAGATAGCGCCGAACGCTTTCCCTTCGGAAAAAATGCTTGAAGAGGTAGGGCTTTCCGATCACCTTAATAATTTCCCCTCAGAGCTTTCGGGCGGTGAACAGCAGCGTGTTTCAATAGCCCGTGCGCTTGCCAAAAACCCGAAAATTCTGCTTTGCGACGAGCCTACGGGTGCGCTTGACTCCGAAACAGGCGTTATGGTTTTAAAGGTTCTGCTTTCAATGGCAAAGAATTACGGCAAAACGATAGTAATTGTTACCCACAACCAGAATATTGCGAAAATGGCGGATGTGGTAATACGGGTTAAAAACGGAAAAATTAAATCGGTGACTGAGCAGGCAGAGCCTATGAGCGCCGACGAAGTGGAGTGGTAAGCTATGCTTTGGAAAAAATTATTCCGTACAATGTGGCAGTATAAAGCACAGTTTATTTCTATGATTCTTATGATAACCATAGGCGTGGGAATATTCGTCGGCTTTAATATGGAATGGGTAAGCATTGATATTAACACGAAAAGATTTTTCAAAGAGTCACATTTTGCCGATTACCGCGTTGTTTCCGAACTAGGCTTTTCCGAAGAAGACGCGGGAAATGTGGAAAACATAAAGGGCGTTGATAAAGTATCGCGCTATATCTCGGTGCCGGCTGACGTAAAGGAAAAGGACGGCGACTCTTTGGCGCTTACCGTAACCGAGAATTTTGACGTTTCCTCATTTTTAAAGGTTGACGGCGCCGATTACGATAAAAAGAGCGAGGACGGGCTTTGGATATCCGATAAATACGCCGCCGCTAACGATATTTCGATAGGCGATAAGCTGACTCTTGTATATAAAGGCATTACTATAAACACCGTGGTTAAGGGTACGGTGAAATCAGGCGAGCATTTGGTTTGCGTGCGCGATGAAACCCAACTTATGCCCGATTACAATACATACGGCTTCGGCTATATTTCACCCGCGGCGTATAAAAAGGCGCTCGGCAGAGATTATTACCCGCAGTTAAATATTATTTCCGACCTTTCAAAGGAGGAAATTACCGATAAGACAGACGACGCACTCGGCAAAACCACGCTTGTTTTATCAAAGGACGAAAACTCCTCGTATTCCGCCGCAGACGGCGAAATGGAAGAGGGCAAAACAATGGGTTCGGTGCTGCCCGTGCTGTTCCTGCTTATAGCGGTTTTAACAATGGTAACCACCATGCACCGCTTAACGGCAAAGGAAAAGGTGCAGATAGGCACGCTTAAAGCCCTGGGTTTCCGTGATAAACGCATTTTGCGCCACTACACGTCATATGCGTTTATGATAGGCATTATAGGCTCTGTCGCAGGCATCGGTTTAGGCTATCTTGTGGCAAGAATGATAATGGGCCGCGACGGCACGATGGGCACATATTTCAATATGCCCTATTGGGAGCTAAGACTGCCGACCTTCTGTATTGTGATACTAGCGGTACTTATTTTGGCGCTTACCTTGATCGGCTTTTTATCGGTTAAGGAAATGCTTAAAGGCACCGCGGCAGACTCATTGCGCCCCTACGCGCCCAAAAAGATGAAAAAGCTGCTGCTTGAAAAAACCACGCTTTGGAATCGCTTTTCTTTCGGAACACGCTGGAATATGCGCGATATAATGCGCCACAAATCAAGAACGCTTATGAGCCTTGTGGGTATTGCGGGCTGTATGGTAATAGTAGTGGGCACAATGGGTATGCGGGATACTATGAACGCATTTTTAAGCACCTATTACGATGACTCTATGAAATATTCATCCCGTATTTATTTAAGCGAGACCGCAACGGAAGAAGACACCCAGAAAATTATAGACACCTATAAGGGCGACAGCAGCGCTACGGTAAGTGTGCAGATAGACGATAAAGCAGTGGCGCTCGATATATACGATATAACCCGCGGCAAGGTGCGTTTCCCTGCCGAAAAGGACGGATATGTAACCCCTGCAAAGGACGGCGCGTATATTTGTATGCGCATAGCGGACAAATTTGATTTAGCGGCAGGCGATACGCTTAAAATAAGCCCCTACGGCTCGGATAAAACCTACAATCTTAAAATTGCGGGAGTTATCCGCTCGGTTTCGGAAAATATTGTTATATCAACCGATTACGCAAAAACGCTGGATATTCCTTTCAAAACAGATTCGGTATATACCGATACTAAGAAAGCCGATATTAAATCGGAAGAGTGTATATCCGCCGTACAGTCGAAGCAGGCTATTATAGACTCGTTTGATACATTTATGGAAATAATGTATATGATGATAAGCATACTGATAATAGCTGCGGCGGTGCTTGGTATAGTTGTGCTTTACAACTTAGGCGTAATGAGCTACACCGAGCGTTACCGCGAAATGGCTACGTTAAAGGTAGTGGGCTTTAGGGATAAAAAAATCGGTCGGCTGCTTATAGGGCAGAATATGTGGGTAACTCTTATCGGCGCGGTGCTCGGAATACCGCTCGGAATAGCACTGCTTGACTACCTGCTTGTAACAATGGCGTCGGAATATGAGCTTAAATTAGCCATAGGCCCGCTGACGTATATAACAGGCTTGGTTATTACCTTCGGCATATCGCTTACAGTAAGCCGGGCGGTGGCTCGGAAAAACCGCAAAATCGATATGGTAGAAGCCTTAAAGGGGACGGAATAATGATAAAATATACTCTTAAAATTGACGGTATGATGTGCGGTATGTGCGAAGCGCATATAAACGAGGCGGTTCGCGCGGCTTTTAAGGTGAAAAAGGTTTCATCCTCGCACACAAAGGGCGAAACGGTAATTATAACCGATGTTCCGCTTGACGAAGCAAGGCTTGCCGAGACAATAGGCGCTACGGGCTATACCCTTGTTTCGGTCAAGAACGAGCCGTATGAGAAAAAAGGCTTTTTCTCATTTTTAAAGAAATAAAAAACGGGCTGTAAAATACAAATTGAGGTTTGCAGGGGCAATCATTCGGCTCCATGTTCACCGAAATTGTATTTCCACAGCCCAAAAAATAAAACAAGAGGTTAGCGTGTGCTAACTAAAAAACAGGAGATGACAGAAAATGAGCGTTGTAATATTAGGCGGAAATGAATGTATGGTAAGGCAGTATATGGATATTTGCGACACATATTCCTGCAAGGCAAAGGTATACCCGAAAATGAGCGGGTGCATGAAAAAAATAGGCAGCCCGGATTTGCTTATTCTTTTTACGGGAACGGTATCGCACAAAATGGTCAAGTGCGCGTTGAATGATATTAAGGGTAAAAAAACTACTGTTGCGCGCTCACACTCAAGCTCGGCGGTAGCGCTTAAAAACATACTGACTGAGCATATACATAAATCATAAAGTAATAATTTTCGCTCTTTCTTATTATATTTTAAAGGAAAGGGCGGTTTTTCTTTTGAGGGCTGAAGCGTGGTTTAAAGCGGTTATTGCGGTTTTCATTTTTTTGTTTTTTTCGGTTTTGGTTTTGTCACTTAAAAATCAGGAAAAAGCGGCCGAAAAAATCGGCGCCGCTCTTAATGAAGCGCGGCAGGAGCTTGAAACACAAAAAAGCGCGGCGAGCAATATACTTACCCGATATGAGGAGGAAAAACGCAGAGCCGACGCTTCCGTGGATGTATGGGAGGAGCCTTCCGGCGGGACAACGCCGCAGGCACGGCAGCCCGACGGCAGGCGGGTGTGTTACCTGACATTTGACGACGGACCATCGGACAAAACGCTTGAAATTCTTGATATACTGGATAAATACCGCATTAAGGCAACCTTTTTCGTGATTGAAAGCGAAAATATAGAGTATGTGAAAAAAATTTACGCGGCGGGGCATACAATAGGCTTGCACACCGCCACGCACGATTATTCGGTAATATATTCGGGCGAGGATATGTTTTATAAGGATATAACCCGTCTCTCAGATAAAATTTATGAGCTTATAGGGGTGAGGCCCACACTTTTGCGTTTCCCGGGCGGCAGCAGCAATACCGTAAGTAAAAATTACTGCCGCGGGGTTATGACGCGGCTTGTAAAAACGGTGGGCGGCAGGGGCTACTCGTATTTTGACTGGAACATAAGCTCGGGTGATGCGGAGTGCCCGCCGCCGAGCTATACCTATATAAGAAATAAAGTGCTGGCAAGCGCCGCCGATAAAAATTCGGCGTGTATTTTAATGCACGATTCAAATGATAAGGCAACCACCGTACAGGCGCTGCCCGAAATTATTGAGGGTATGATGCGTATGGGCTACTCAATTGAACCGCTGAAACCTGATACATACGGTTATCATCACAGAAATCTGAATAATTAGACTTGACACAGAGAGCATATAACTGTAAAATAATATACAGTAATTATTTCGGAGTGATAATGTGAACCGGCGCTTTTTGAATATTATAACGTCGGTGCTTTATTTTATATGCTTTGCCGCGCTTTTTATTATGATTTGCAATGCTGCGGGGCTTATTACCTTTGCGCACGGAATTAAAATAGCGGCGGGAACAGTCGCATTTGTTACGGGATATTTTTCCGCTTGGTTTTCCGCGCTTAAAACAGAGGAACCCGGCGTTAAATACAAAATAATGAAAAACCGCATTTGCGCGCTTTTTTTGTTTTATATGATTCTTATAGTAGATTTCACCCTTATTGACGACGCGCTCGGACGTGATATTTTCGGCGTATTGAAGTGGAACACCGCGGAATTTAACAGATATATAAATGAGAGCACCAATTTAATACCTTTTGAAACACTAAAGCTTTTTTTGAATGCCTTTAAAAGCGGAACGCTGCCGTTCTGGAGCGTTTTTGAAAATGTTTTCGGGAATTTTGTCGCATTTATGCCGCTGCCGTTTTTTACGGTTTGCCTGTTTAAAAAAATCAATAAATGGTACATGCTTTTTGCGGTTACTCTTATTTCCGTGTTGCTTATAGAGCTTTTACAGTTGCTGCTGCTTACGGGAGCGAGCGATATTGACGACGTGATTTTAAACGTATCGGGCGCAATGCTTTTTTATGCGCTGCTACGCATACCGGCGGTGAGCCGACTCTTAACCCGCTTTACAATGGGTGTGTGGGAATAAAAAGGAATGTAAAATATGGAGAGTATAAAATTCGCGGTAAACGCTAAAATAAATCTTTCGCTTGCGGTTATAGGGAAAAGACCTGACGGCTACCATAATTTAGACACCGTAATGCAGACGGTTGATATAAGCGATAGTATTTTCATAAAGAAAAGCCCGACCTTTTTATTTGAAAGTGATAAATTCGGCGGTGAAAACAACATTGCATTTAAGGCAGCGCACTGTTTTTTCGGCGCGGCGGGAATAGAGCCCTCAGCCGAAATAAGAATAAAAAAAGCAATTCCCGCATCTGCCGGGCTCGGCGGCGGCAGCGCCGACGCCGCCGGCGTGCTTGTGGGGCTGGATAGGCTTTTCGGAACCGGCTTTTCAAAATCAAGGCTTAGGGAAATGGCGGTTTCCCTCGGGGCGGACGTTCCGTTTTTAATAGACGGCGGAACGCAGCGCGCAAGGGGAATAGGGGAAATTTTAACCCCGCTGCCGCATATGCCCGATTGCACCTTTTTAATAGTGCTTGCGGGCGAAAAGCCCTCAACGGGCGAAATGTTTGCAAGGCTTGACCGCCTTAATTACCCAAAACCCGATATTGAAAAAACCATGCGGGCAATAAGCAACGGCAGTTACGCGGAGCTTAC
>URPQ01000074.1 GCA_900549755.1 uncultured Oscillospiraceae bacterium | reverse complement strand
ACCAGCAGGGTGTAACCGTTAAGGTTATATCCACGCCCGCCTTGCGGAACTTATCCGCGCAGGCGGCAGCCTCGGCTACTCTGCCTATGGTGGTATCCGCGATAATTACCTTTACAGGCCCGCCGTTTGAGTATTTAAGGTTTTCAGTGAAAAGCCTTGCGGCGGCTTTTGCCATATTCATGGTCTGGTCTTCCAAAGACTCACGAACGCCCAAAACACCGCGCCGTCCGTCGATTGTAGGGCGAATTCCTATTACCGGATAATCCTGTATGTATCTGTTTGCTGACATAATACCAACCTCTTTTACCTTAAAATTTTCAAAGTATCATTTTCTTTTAAAGTACAGCTTACAGCAATTACGTCTTTGTCTGTTTTATAATCAAGAGAATTACCGTTTATTAAAACGGCAGTAACGATTTTAAGCGCCGTAACAAAGCTTTTTACCGTATAAAATCGTAAATTCATAGCTGTCGTTCAGGCACTTCACAGTGCCCGACGAACCGTATATTCCGAGCTGTCCCCGCCTATACCGCGGTTTACAATATAGCATTTCGTGCCGAAATATGCATAATAATCCCACAATTGCGTAATACTGTCGCCGATGAATAAAATATCCACCGATCTTTTAAGATATAAAACCTGCTCGTTCCCGAAATCAAAATCTCCCCGTCTGTTATCCGCCGGGACATTTTTCCCGAAATTTCCCGGTTTTATAATAGTCATTGATCTGCCTTTCCAAATAATACTTTTTACTGCTCTTCAAGCATATTTACCTTATGAATTTTACTGCCGTCAAACGTTATTGTACGAATTTCAAACGGCTTTAACGGAACAGAAAACTTACAGTCTCCTATTGTGACCCCGGCCACGGTATTCTCCCCGTTTTCCTCAACAACGCGAAGTATCGTATCGCCGTTCCGCTCGGATTTTTTTACCGCCGAAAGATACGCGCCGTCGCATTTGAAAAAGCTTTTTTGCGGAGGAAATATGCCACCGTGGTTAGCCTCGGCAATTATAACGGGCGGATTGTTAAGGGCAGCGGCAGCGTGTTTACCGTTATCAAAACACATTTGGATCACACCTGTAGTTTCACCCTGTCCCATATATGTATATTCGCGGCTTGTATCAAGCGGCGCGCTGCGCAAGTCCCCGAACAACGCGTTACGCAACAGTGTAATTCCTATTTGTTTGCCGTCATAATCATACGAAAAAGCCGATGAAGTACCTAAAGAAAAGCCGTCGCCCTCTATCCACTGTGCCATAGGCATTTCGTATTCGGATATCTCGCGCCGAATAAATCCGAACGGAATTGAAGATACGCAGCTACCGCTGTTAAATCCCAATTTCAGCGTTCGCCGTTCCTCATTCCAAAGGCAGCGGTATTCGCACAGTACCCTGTCATCATATACCCTGAACAGCAGCGTAAGCGTGGATTTATTGTATGCGTAAACCGCTTTATAAGCGGTGCGGAACAAACCGTCCTCAATTACTCCGAAAGATTTTAACGAAAGCTCCTGACGCTCTGTTTCTAAAACCGTTTTGTTGAAGCCCCATGTGTCGCACTCATCAACACGGACATACGGTAAAAAAATTCCTTTTAATGTTTTGCCGCTTTGTGTATCAATTAAATCAAAACCGCCGTATGCTGCCTTACCAAGCTTAAAGCGGCGAGAAGAAGCCTCGCTTTTTTCGGTTTGCCGGACAATGAAACACTTATATCCGCCCGCAGGAATTTCCGCACGGAATACAAAGCGAGAACGGAACGACGGAACAACGCATTCCTCGGTAATGATCTGCGTGGAATAATCTGTGCCGTCGGCGTCTGTCAGGGTTATGCCGCCGTTATACCAAGGAAACTCCCATGCCCATTGAACCTCCGCTTCAATCGGTTCATCAATGGGAAAGCCGTTGAGATTCCATACCGCCAAATTCCAAGCGTTATCAGGGTTTTTACCAGGCATTGCTATCATATTTGTAATACTTTGCAGCGCATAGTGCATATGCTCTGCGGCGGTCTGTATTGCTCTGCCGTGCAGGTCTCTTGCGTCTCTATAAGCGGAAGGTATGCAGGTGCCGCCGAGAATGTCATGAAATTGATTGAACATAACATCCTTCCAGCACTGCTTTATTTCCGCCTGCGGATATTCACGGTCTATAAGGTTATAGGCTATTACGCTTGCCGCCTCACAGTTAAGCAGCGCCGTTTCGGCACGGCGGTTATCCTGCTTAACGGGAGTATAATTACAGTACGGTCCCAAATACCTTGTCTGCAGCTCATCACAGACCGAAATTTCAGGCTTTACATCTCTGAAAAATCCGCTTACCGTGCCATACGAAACATCATAATCCTTACATTCTGCGGATAATCTGTTTATTACCGACATTTGCTGCTTAGTGGGCGCGCCGCCGTGATCTGTAACGCCGAAGACAACCATAAGGTTATCCTCCGTATTTTCGCTGAAAATTTTACCGAAAGCTTCTTTTTCAATATCTTTTACAAAAATCTCGCCGCCCTTTCCCCCGAGCCTATAGCAGCGAACGGAAGAGCCGTCCAATCCCACCCAGTCAAACAGCGGTTTCGGCAATTCCTTATGCGCTTCGTTCGGTCGCCAAAAAACATAATTTCGGAAACCGCACCCCCGCAGAATTTGCGGAAGCTGCATATTATGACCGAAGGAATCGATATTGAATACCGTGTCGCTCGTTTTTCCGAAATGCGTTTTCAAATACTCCCGGGCATAAAGACCCTGTCTGATATAGCTTTCGCCGCAGGGTGCGTTGCAGTCGGCTTGCACCCACCAGCCCTCGCACAATTCCCAGCGACCTTCCTTTACACGTTTTTTAATTTCTTCAAAAAGTTTTATATCGGTTTTTTCTATCCATTCGAATACGGCGGGAGTACAGAAGCTGTAAATAAAATCGGGATTTTCGTTCATTCTGTCAAGCGCGGAGCGAAATGTGGAGCGTATTGAGGCCAATGCCTCGTCCCATCTCCATAACCACACCGGATCAAAATGAGTATTTCCTATCATATAAAGCTTTTTCATACAGTAAATTTATTTCCTTCAATCAAGTGTGATAACGCTCATTATTTCGAGCTTTTCAAGCTTCACAACGGTATATTCGCCGTCCCATTCAAAATCAGGCTGCAGGTTTTCCGGCTGCCTGACGACCCTTTCGGGTTTGTTTTCGGTTTTGACCTTTACGGTAATGTTGCAAATCGGCAAAAGCTCATCATATGTAAAAGTATTCGGGTCGCTGTGCGGTCCGGAGCAGTTAAGCAGAACCACCTCTTTTTTACCGCAATTTCTGCGCAGGGCAACTTCAACATTGCGGCTGCCTGTAACCGTCAGCTCGGGCTTTTGCAAAAGCTTTGAAACGGTGCGCTTAACAAAATCGCAAGCGCCTGCGGTTCTTCCGCTTATATATTGCTGCCCCATATCAAAATAAATGCCGGCAATTTTGCCTTTCCCGAGCCCGTTTACGGTAAGCGCTGTATGAATATCCGAAAAATCGCTGTTTAAAAATGCGTTTTCCGCAGCAACAGCCGTTAACACCTTAACCTCGTTTATATCGCTCAATTCACCGAATGAGCAATAATCGTATTTATCGCCTATAAACACTCTCTTCTGTTTAACCGTATCGGTAATGCTTACGCCGAGCTCCTTTTCAAAAAGCCTTGTTGCGCCGCTGCCGATAATAAGCAGGCTGCCGCCGTTTTCGGCAAATGCGAGCAATTTATCCTTACAGCTCAGTTCCGCCCATTCGGGAACAACTATCAGCTTATACTGCAAAGCAGGGTTATCAAGCTCCCACTCTCCTATAACGTCAACCGATTGCTGCGAATCCGCAAAGCATTGCAGAATACCGTTAATACCGTCAAGCAGCGAGCCCTCGAAAAATCCGTATGCTTTGTTATTCATCTTCATTGCCGTTTTCCCGTCAAACAGCACGGCAATTTGAGAGAGCGATTCGCTGCCGAAAAGATATTCTCTGTATTTACGGCAATAATCAAAGGTTTCTTTAAATTTATCAAGCTTTTTAATATCCACACCGCCGTCCGGTTCCTGAAGCATATACAGTTCCACCCCGCCGCCGTGCATCATTATCTGGGAAGCCTCGTGCATAAGCTGAACGGAAGGCTTCAGGCAATTGACAAATCCGCCGGCGTATTTGGCGGCATCGCACCACAGCATAAGATCCCACGGCTTTTTTTGTCCGGAAATAAAGCGGCTTTCCATTCTGAGAATATTAAATGTTGTCATACCCCATATATCTGCCGAAATAAACGAAATGTCGGAATCAACCTTTTCCGAATCGTAAGAGGTATAATCCCAATTGCAGCATATTTGGAAGTCGGGATATTTTTCATGTACCGCATTGATGTAATGGCGCCTGGTTTCGGCATATTCATCACGGAAGAACTGCAAAAACTCGGCATAATGCGGGTCGTTTTCGTTTTTCGGAATTTCGGTTATACCGGTTTTT
Organism: uncultured Oscillospiraceae bacterium; assembly: GCA_900549755.1. GTDB lineage: Bacteria > Bacillota > Clostridia > Oscillospirales > Acutalibacteraceae > UBA737. The sequence continues at coordinate 3,798 of URPQ01000074.1, read as the reverse complement.
TCGGTAAACCTTGCAAGTATTTCGGGTCTGTAATTAGGCTCAATATTAAATCCCGAACCGTCCATCCATGCGCCGTCAAGCTCATAATCCCCCGCAAGCTCCAAAAGCTGCGGAATGAGCCTTTTTTCTATGTAATCACCCGGAACGTTCAGCAAGCGCGGATCAAGAGATCCGTCAGCCCGCATAAGCGCCCAATCGGGATGTCTCTCCGCCGCGTCTCTGTCGTCCATTGCGGCATGATGCGCAAAAAGACCCACGCCGTTTTCCTTTGTGACCTTACGCCAGATTTTAAGTATATCCTTATCTATTTCGGGTGCGCGATTTTCAAGTCTTGTGGGGTAGCTTGCAATGCCGTAAGCTCCCTTTGTATCGCACTGAATATAATCGGGATGCAGCATGTCAATAACATCCTGCACCGTTTTTTCGGTGAAACTTTTTCCTATGTGTCTGTTATCTCTTGAGGCGTGAAAGTCAAAATGCACGCCCAAAAAGCCGTTTTTTCTGTCATATGTTTTCATATGTCGCTCTCCTTTGCAGTATTGCCTTGCGTGTTAAACTTCCCTTTCAAAAAAGCCCTTCAGCTCAACGGGATTTTTACCGAGCGCTTTTTCTTCCCCGAGCAGCACCTTAACAAAATATTTCTGCGTTTTTTCACCGCATGAAAAAGCGTTTATGTAGGTGTGTAAAAACGGAAATTCATAAAGCTTATACGGGTCGCCGAAGGAAGTAAATATAAATTTCGGGTGTGAAAGTCCCAACCCGTCCCAAAACGGCCCCATATGGTCGCTGCCGCAGCGCAGCGAGCCGGCATTGCTGTGTGAAACGTCAATAAAACTGTTTACCAGCACGCAATCGTAATTTTCCTCTATACCTTTAAGCTCCGTATGAATAAACGGTATGTTTTTTCGATCAACCTTAAATCCGCGGTCTTCAAGCTCTTTTCTCAGCGGCTCGTCAATATTTGCGTCGTTATTGTTCGAGGATGTGGATATAAGGTTCAAAAGCAATATTCTGTCCCCACGGTTTAATTTCAACGGGATAAGCTTATCAAAGTTGCGCTCAATTCTAAAGGATTTTGCAACCGCCTTATCTATATAATCCTGCGGGTCGCCGCTCAGGCTTATTTTTGCGTCATCGGACTGTTCGTCATCCAGTAGACCTACGCTGTTTTTAAGTCTTAAAACCCGTTCTGCGGCGTCTCTCAACCGCTCTGTCGGTATAACTCCTTCTTCCGCAGCCTTTCTTATTGCCCTGTAATCCTCGGGTTTGGAAAAGAGCATTAAATCTCCGCCCGCATTTATAAAACGCACACCGAGTTCCTCGCGTTTACAAACCGCAACCGCTCCCACCATATTCATGGCATCGGAAATAATGCACCCGTCAAAGCCGAGTTTTCTCTTCAAAAGATCGGTCATAAGATTTTTACTGAGCGAGCACGGAAGATAACCTGTTATCGGGTCAATTTCTTCTTCGCTCTGCCATGACGGAAGACTGATGTGCGCACACATAACCGCTTTAGCGCCGTCTTTGAACATTTCCTTATATACGCGTCCGTAAGTTTCAAGCCATTCCTGCCTGCCCTTGCTGTTAACGGTTGTGCAGTAGTGCTGATTGCGGTCGTCCATACCGTCTCCGGGGAAGTGCTTGCAGCAGGCAACTACCCTGTTTTCGGATGTAAGCCCGCGCACAAAAGCGCCCGCCATTTTTATAACGTGGTCGGCACTGTCCGACATTGCCCTTGTATTTACAAGCGGATTATTAAAATTGTAATTTATATCAACCACAGGTCCCAAAAGCACATGATTTCCCGTTTTTCTGAGCATTTGCGCGTAAACCCGTGCGTACTCTTCCATAAGCTCGGGGTCATCCGTTGCTCCCCACGCCATTTTGGTAATTTGCTGGTCAAAGTTTTCAATCCAACCGTCGGTAAGCACCATTGTCGGAATCGGGGCATATTCCCCCGCCCTTTTGCAAAGCGTTCTGTTCATTTCAAGCTGATTCATGCCCTTGCAAAGCGGGCTTACCGGTGCGGTATATACAGAACCCAAGTGCATTTCTTTAAATATTCCGTCATACTCGGATATTTCAAAATCGGGGCTTGCCAGATCAATGTTCAAAACCTGCCCGCAAAGCTCATCAAGGCTCATGGACTCAACGACTTTTCTTATTTCGTTATTTGTTTTCATTAAAATTTACTCCTTACACACATTGAAAGCGCTGAAAATATTTACAACAGCCTAAAGCAATTTTCCGACCGCCGCATAAAGCGCGTCACCCAAGGCTTTTCCGCCGTTACCGTCCGGGTGAGGTCCGTAAAGCGACATATGCCTTCTCGGTGACGGTTTTCCGATAATATCGGAAACATCGAAAAAACCATCTGCATTTTTTGATACGGTATTACGCAGAAAATCGTTCACGGCATACCATTTTTTCTTATCCTCTCCCACCATATCAAACGGCGGTACGGAAAGCAGTATAACCTTGCAGCCGGCCGATTTTAAAAGATACACAATACGCTCCGTATCATTACAGATACCCGTAACGGAACGGTGCATATTTATATCGTTAACTCCGAAACAAACAAAAACCGTATCGCCCGTCTTTGCCTTTTTCAGCCAGCTGCCGTCGGTTACTGCGTCATACGCATGCCCGCAGCCGAGCCCCAAATTCCAAAAGCTGAAATTTTTTCCCAACCGCTCTGCAAGTCTTGCAGCCCAAAACTCATATTTATCGGGCGTTGTGCCGAGGCCTTGGGTAATGGAATCGCCGATAAATACAACTTTTTTGCTTTTGCTGACCCTTATACCCACAAAAATCGGCTGAGGGAATTCTTTATCCTCTTTAAAACCGTTTTCGTCCAGAGAAAATGCAGGTACAATTTTATCGGGTGTAAAAGGTATCTCACTGCCGCTGAAGGTGATTTCAAAGCATAAATAATGATTTTTCGGAATTTCAAGCTCAGCTTCATCGCTCCAAAAAATTTCTCCCGGCAGCACATCCTTTTTCGTACTGCCCGAAAAGCTTAAAGGTACAAGTTTTTCCGACATATGCGGATCGCCGTAAGCACCGCCGTCGCCCGCAAAAGCGGAAACGATCCGCCAACTGCCGCCAAGGCAATTTGCCCGACATTCTGTTCCGTCTCCGTATGTGCTGTCAACACAGTTTGAAAAGCAAAATCTGTAAATTGATTTTCCGTGTTTTTGAACCTTATAATAAATTGCCGAGGTTTTATTATCAAAACTGCCCTTTAAAATAAAGTTATTATTCGTTCCCGCAACGGTATTTGACGAATATTCTTCAAAAAGCTTAAATGCGTTATCAAAAGTCATACTTATCAATTACTTTCCCTATAGCCTCGGATGCCCAACCGCCGATAAGCCTTGCGCCCGCCTCTTTAGGATGAACGCCGTCAAATGTCAGATCTTCGTTACGGTATTCTATTGCCGCAGCTGTCATCATTCCGTCAAGCGGAACAAGTATATCCGCATATTCGCGCGAAAGCGCCCTTATTGCGTCTATATCGGGGTCAAGCTTTTCCCTGAACGGTTTTTCGGGATTATCAAGCAAAAACGGCTCCATAACAACAAGACCTGCCTTTGTTTTGCTTTTAAGTGTTTCAAGCATGCGGCGGCAATTTTCCGAATACTCTTCGGTTGTTATATCAAGACCGTGTGCATAGCTGTGCCAAACATCGTTAATGCCTATCATAAAGCATACAATATCCGGTTGAACGGCAATGCAATCTTTTTCCCATCTTTCAAGCAGATCCCCGCTTTTATTGACTGAAATACATAAATT
>URPQ01000073.1 GCA_900549755.1 uncultured Oscillospiraceae bacterium | reverse complement strand
GTAACTGAAATAGGATATTCAGCATCTTTATCGTACTGATCGTCAATGCTGTCTTTCTCATATGTAGCCTGTGTAGCTACAACGGTCACGCATATTCCGGTCGCGGTTGCGTTCTGGTATTCATTGCCGGCGGATTCTAACATATGATAGCCGAAGGACCATTCCGGAGAAGCTTCACCGGGCTTGAGAATTTCAGGCTCGATATTGACTTCCTCGCCGTTCGCATCAACCGGTGTCTTAAATACGAGCTCAAGAACCTCGGCGAGCTTGCCTGTCACGCCCAGTGCCTCGGGGATATACTCAAACTTAACTGCAAGATTACCCTTATTGAGCACACGGACTTCGGGCACATAGTATGTACAGCCCGGTTCCCAAAGGATCTGAGTGCCATCGGCGGGAATTTTGCCCTCTACGAGGAATGGGAGAATTTTGCCCTCGGCATTGACCCATTTGCCGTCGTTGTCCTTCATCTGCAACTCTATGTCCAGATTTCCTGCCTGGATCTTGTTGACACCGGTGGATGCGGTGTCGGTGAACCACGCGAAGGTGGTTCCGATGAGCATTGCAACGCACATAAGGATAGCCAGTGCGCTGGAAACCAATGCCCGCTTGGTGGATTTGCTGTTTGTCATTGTGTTTTTCCTCCTTATTCTAAATTTTTCAATGACAATATGTAATCACGGTTTTTCCGTGTTTACACCGTAGGTGTGGTGTCGGAGTCTGCTTTCTCCGGCTGCCTTTGCTCATTCTGCGCCATTTGCGCCTTCATTTGCAGCAGCTCCTGCATCATACGCTGTGTTTCGGCGCGCTCGGCGTCAATCTTATCCCTTTCCGCCTGTAACTCCGCCTGCTGCTCAGCCTTATACTTACGGAAAAGACGAATACAGCGTATGCCCTCGGTTAAAATAAGCAGCAAAAACGGAATAAGAATACAAACAATATAACCCGGTGTGGTTTTCAAAAACTGAAAAAACATTCCGACTTTCGGAATATGCTTTTCATACTTTCCCAAAACATAAGGATATGTTACAATGGTTTCATCATCGGTATCGGTGGTGGTACCGTAGGTAACAAATCCCGGGTCGCCGTTTGCGTCGGTTGTAATTTTACGGATTTTATGCGTTACGGTTTCGCCGTAATTCGCTGAATTTTGGGAGGTGTAAGCGATAATATCGCCCTCCCTGAGGGTTGCGGGGTCAACAGCCTTTACAAGCGCAAGATCGCCGGCGCCAAAATCGGTCTTGCTCATTGAATCGGATAAAACTATAAACGCCTTATAGCCGAACAAATTGCGGTCGGCGCGGTCGAAGGTGGCAACCGACACAACGGTAAATATCATCATACAGGCGGCAAGCGCCACTATAAGCCACACCGCAGCGGCGCGCAGTATTTTTAAAATTTTCATTGCAGCATCTCCTCGGTGCAAAGCTCTAAAAGTGTTTTCATTTCCTCGTCTGATACGGTGCTATCAGTATCAGGGCGGCGGTATAGCCTGTAAAAGCAATCCTCGCAAAGCTGACCGCAGCCTTTAACATAATTTTTGCGCTCGCTTACCGGCATATCCGCCGGCACGCCGGCGTCCCTTCCGCAAAGCACGCATTTATCGTTCTCGGCAATTTTCATACTTCCGCACTCCTAATCAAACAGCCTGTTCGGGTTGTTTTTGGTCTGTGTTGCCTCGGCGCACATAGTAAATGTTAAATCGAGGTTTTGCGTTTCGTTGCCCTTATCCTCGGGAAAGTGAAAGTAAACGGTCAGGTTTCTTTTCTGCCCGATTTTTAAGGTATCATCAGCGGCGGTTACATTTTGCTGCGTCAGCTCGCTTGCCGTGCCGGAATACATCGCTCTGTCGCCGTCCTTAACGGTTATCTCAAGCACGTCGGCAAGTCCGCCCGAAACATTTTCCAAGTAAATGCGGTAGTATACATCCCAGCTGCTGTCGTTTTCAATAAAGAAATCCTTTTTCACGGTCATACCCGGCTCAAATATAAACTCGTGCTCGCGTATTACGGGCTTGCCGTCGTTAAGATTGATTTTTACCTTACCCGTATGAAAGAGATTATTTTCTACCGAAACAGAGGCATACACAAGAGCAAAGGTGGTAATACAAAGGCAAACGGCAAGGGCAACTATAGCAATTATTCCGCCGGTAAGTCTTTTAGCGGTTTTGTTTTCAGCCATTTTCTTCTTCCTCCCGACGTTTACGGGTTACAAGCAGGAGGATAATCACACAGCCGGAGCAAACGGCCAGCACCGCCCACGGCAGAATGTTTGCGGTATCGCCCGTTTTCGGGGAATTATCAAGGTTGCCTGTTTCCTCAACCCACCATTTAAAATCGGCAATTAAATCCTTGCTCTGGTATTCATTGCCCACGCTTGTATCTAAATATGCCGTAATTTCATAGTACAGCTCGCCCACAGTGCTGCCCTGAGAGCTCAGCTTATATGTAAGGCTTTCGGGCATATTTGCTATTCCGCCGTCGTACATTGTTTCGCCCGTAGTAAGCAGCCTAACCCGCACTTTAAGTACCTCGGCTAATTTTTCATAGCCTGGGCGGACGGCAGCCTTGTAATGCACAGTAACCTTATCGTGATAAGAAACGCGCACGCGGAAATATTTTGTCTCGCTGTCCCCCGGGAACATATTTTTTATCCTGAACGGCTTATTTTCCTCGGGCTGCTTGTTGTAAAGCTCAATAGTCGCCGCCTTTTTAGGCTCGGCGGCAGCCGACTGCGCAGGCTGTGCTTCGGCGCTGCTCTCGGCAGGGCTAACGCTGCTGTCAGGCTTGCTTGCGTCCTCGTCCGATGTAATCAAGTTATCCGGCACCGAAACAGTTGCCGGCTTGCTGACCGCCAGCCTGTTATAAACAAGCGTGCCGCCCAGCGCCAAAAGGCTGAGACCGAGCAGAACGGCTAAAATTATTATTATGATTTTTATTTTTCTTTTCTGCCCCACTTCAGCACCCCCTTTTCAAAAAATCGGCTGTTAAGCCCTACTCAGCTTATCCTTATTAACATAGCTTTTAACAACGCTGAAAATAAGGAAAAAGGTTTTAGTGGCGGCGGTGTTACTATCCTCCTGCGGGTTGCTTACCTGCTTCATTGCCTCGCCGAGCAGCGTATCTAAAATATGGTGCATAACCAGCCGTACATCCGTTGTTGCGGGAAAAGCGGTTTTCATTTTTTCAAACAGCCCTATATACCGCTCCATATGCTCTTTATACGCATACTTCTGAAACGAGGAGGAATAATAATAACGCACATAAAACGTAAGCTCCGCAGGGTGCTGCATAAGATACTCCCAGCACTTCATAAAAAGGACATGGCAGCGCGATTCATAATCAATGCTTTCATAGTTAAGCACGGTGTAATTATCTAAAATCACCTCTAAAAACCTACGGTCGGCATCGGCAAAGGATTTTGCAATCAAATCCTCCTTGTCCGAAAAAAAGCGATAAATATACGCCACATTTACGCCGCAGGTTTTACAAATAGCGTTTGTAGTTGTGTTTTCAAGCCCAAGTGCCGCAACCGTTTCAATAGTTCCCTCTGTCAGCTCGCGCCGCAGCATTGTATTCTTATCCTCATTTAAAAGCATTAACCGCACCTCCCTTTATTTAGCATTTGCTTATCCCCTATGCCGAAATTGAGCTTTTTTGCCGCCCTGATTTTCGCAGAGTTTACCACTCTGTTAAAATTTTCCGCAACCAGGCGTAAAATCGCGCTTTTTCGGCGCTGCTGCGGCGTAATGACACAAAAGCCCGACTGCGAATATTAAAGCCCCACCGCCTTTAATTTTTCCATATTTGTGCGTTTCAGCTCCATTGATGAATGAACATACCGCTCCAGCGTAACGGTTGTGTTGGCATGCCCCAGAACCTCCGAAAGTGATTTTATTTCAAACCCTACCTCAACGGCTCTGGTTGCAAAGGTGTGGCGGAGCGTGTGCGCGTGAACGCCCTCAAGCCCGCACTCCCGCGTGTATTTTTCAATGCGGTATTGCAAGGCTCTCGGCTCCATAAGCTTTTCGGTGCCGGTAAGAATATACGCCTCGGGATTATCCACCTGAAAGCGGCGGCACAGTGTAAGGGCATATTCGGTAAGGGGGATAACCCGCGCGGAATTATCGCTTTTCGGCGAGCCGATTATAATTTTAGTGCGGTTTTGTGCGTTTATATCGGCATTGTGCAGCCGCTGCAGGGTTGCCGATATGCGAATAGTGCGTTCCGCCAGATTTATATTCCCCCATTTCAGCGCGCACAGCTCGCCTATACGAATACCCGATAAAAGCATAAGCAGCGTGCCGAATTTGCAAAAATCGGTATCATTCATTAAAAACTCCGCAAAGCGGTTTTGCTCCTCACGGGTGAGCACGCGCATTTCCCTGCGCTTTTCCTTTGGGTAATTTATTTCCACAGCCTGAAACACCCCCGGGAACTGCGCCGCAGTGTATTTCAGAATACCGTGCAGCACTACCAAAATATCGTGAACTGTTTTAACGGCAAGACATTCTGCAAGCAGCTTATTTGAAAAATCATCCACCGTGCCCGTGGTAATTCCCGGCGGATAGCACCCGCCAAGCCACGGCTTTATATGCTTTTCAAGCACGGTGCAATATTTAATATAGGTAGATTCCCTTATTTTGTTTTTTCTCAATTTAAGCCATTCATCACAGTAAAAAGAAAAGCAGCGGCGCGAATTTGCCGCCTTAGCAGGTATGCCGCTTACAAGCGCTGCCTTATGCTTTGCCGCTTTTTCCTTAGCCTCACTGTAGGTTTTGCCGTAACAAAAGCCGTACTTCGCCTTACCCGAAGGCTCGTAGCCCTTTATATAGCGGGCTTCCCAGCGCCCGTCCTTTCTTTTAAAAATGTTTTCACCTTTTCTCATTTTGAAACCTCCGATATTTTTTTCGAATATAATGCGGTTTGACTGCTTATCTGACTGCGAATCCCTCCACATTTAGTAGCATTCATTTATAATTTGACATTTTTCGACGCGCCGATTTTCGCCGCCGTTAAAATTTTTTTGAAAAAACCGCAAAATTACTTGATTTTTCCTTAAAGCAGTGTTATAATTTTTACACTTAATTGAGTAAATGTCACTCACAGAGTGGTAAACTCTGCGAAAAAATTACAAATTCGGTAGTGCAAAATAAGCCTAAAAAGGGCAAAAAAATAAGGGGCTGTCGTGTTAAGACAGCCCCTTTTGACATTATAAAAATCCCCCTTTATCGGGGGGATTTTTAGGGTTTTACAATTTTTTTGAAATCAGCTTTATAATCTCCGTTGCGGGGACGATTGCAAACGCCAGCAGCAGGCAGATAAAGAACTGCTTAACTGATATTACGGTCATTCCGAAAACGTAGCCCGCAGGGGTAAGCATAAGGAAAATAAGAATAAAGAGCGTGAGTATTGCCGAAAGGTTTAAAAACCTGTTTGCGAAAATGCGCTTGCTGAAAAGCGTTCCGTCAAGCCTGTTGTTATAGCAGTGGAATATTTCCGACATACCGAGCACCCCGAACGCCATTGTCATAGCGGCAGCGCTGCCCGCACTTTTGCCCAGCATAAAGGCTATAAGCGTTGCGGCGGTAATAGTTATGCTTTGTATTGCAATACCTATAAGCGATTTGCCGTCAAAAAGTCTGCCGAGCACGGTGTAGGGCTTGCGCTTCATAACCGAATCCTCCGCCTTTTCCATACTAAGCGAAATGGCGGGCGCGCAGTCGGTAAGCAGGTTTATCCACAAAAGCTGAACAGCGGATAACGGCGTGCCCGAGAATATAAGCATACCCGCAAACACCGAAAGCAGCTCTGCAAAATTGCAGGAAAGCAGGTAATAAACCGATTTTCTTATATTATCGAAAAGCCCGCGGCTTTCCTTTATTGCGCAAACTATTGAACCGAAGCGGCTGTTTGAAATAACTATATCCGCCGTGCCCTTTGCAACATCCGCGCCGAATTTGCCCATGGCGCAGCCTATATCGGCGCTTATAAGCGCCTCGGTATCCTGCACGCTGTCGCCCGTTACGGTAACTACGGCGCCGTTCTGCTGCCATGCCTTTACTATGCGGGTTTTATCGGGCGGCGAAATTCTCGCGAAAACCGAATAGCTTTTAACGCTTTGCGCCAGCTCCTCATCGCTTAAAGCCGAAAGCTCCTCGCCTGTTACAGCGCTGCTGTCATCGGTTAAAATGCCTATTCTGCGGGCAATTGATTTTGCGGTTCTAAGGTTATCGCCCGTCATCATAACGGTTCTTATGCCCGCTGCCTTGCACGCGGCTATATCGTCTATAACGCTGTCTCTCGGCGGGTCTATAATGCCGAGCAGCCCCACAAAGGTAAGGCTGTGCTCTATTTCCTCGGGGTTTGGGTTTGCGGGTATGCTTTCAAGCGGTCGCATTGCAATGCAGACAATTCTCAGCGCATCGTCCGCCATAGCGTCGTTAATTTTAAGAATTTCCTCAGCGTTTACGCCCACGCACTCGGGCAGTACTACCTCGGGTGCGCCCTTTATTATTGCAAAGGGCTTTTCGTTTATCATTGAAATAACCGTCATTGTTTTGCGCTCGGAGTCAAACGGAATTACACCGAGCCGCGGGAAAAAGCCCGCAATATCCTTTTCGGACATTGAGTTATAGGCAAGGCAGGCTTTTTTTATAGCCTCCTCGGTCGGGTCGTTGCGCAGGGTTGAGCAGGCGGTGGCAAGCTTTAAAACCAGCGCGGGCTTTTCAGTTAGTGCCTCGCTTTCCACGTCGGTTATTTTGTCGCCGTCATAAATACGGCTTAACTGCATTTTATTGCGGGTGAGTATGCCTGTTTTATCCGCGCAGATAACGTTGGTTTTACCCAGCGTTTCAAGCGCGTCGGAGTCCTTTATTATTATTTTATCCTGAACAATGCGCTGAATACCCACCGCCACCACAACGGTTGCAACCGCAGGCAGCCCCTCGGGTATTGCTGCTACCGCCAGTGCCACGGAGTTTACAAGCACGCGCAGGGTCATTGCGGCGAAATTGCCGCTTGAAAAATTTTGAATAAGCCCGATTATAAAGGCAATTGCGCAGATTATGAGAACTATAATATTAACAATTTTGCCGATGCCGTCAAGCTCCTTTTCAAGCGGGAGCTTTTTTTCACCCGTCTGCTGCAAAATTGCGGTTGTGTGCCCTGTTTCGGTGTTAAGCCCCGTTGCCACAACCACCGCCTTTGCATTGCCGTGGGCTACGCTTGTGCCCGAAAACACCATATTTGAGCGGTCGCACGCGGCGGTTATTTCTTCAAAAATTCCCTCGCCGCTTTTTTCAACGGGTATTTCGCTGCCGGTGAGCGATACCTCATTGCAGCGAAATTCGTTGCTTTCTATAATTCGCGCGTCTGCCGAAATATAGTCGCCCTCTTCAAGCAGAATAATATCGCCCGGCACCAAAAACGCGGAGTTTATATTTTTCACAATTCCGTCCCGCAGCACTGCGGCGGTGGGGTTGGTGGCGCTTTTCATACTGTCGAGCGCGTTATCGCAGGTGTGCAGATGATATGCGCTTATAGCCGCGTTTATTATTACAATGCCGATTATCAGCAGCGGCGAAAAGCTGTTCACCTCGTTATACATAAGCGAAACAATAAATGAAAGCAGCGCCGTTATAATAAGCACTAAAACCAGCTTGCTGTTAAGCTGCGATAAAAAACGCTTTAAATAAGTGGGCTTTTCGGAATCGGAAATAATATTTTTGCCGTATTTTTCAAGCCGCATATCGGCAACGCCGTTCGGCAGCCCCTTTTTATCGTCCACCCCTAATTCCTTAAAAACGGCGGAGCGGTCGGTGCTGTGCCATATCATTATCTTTCACCTCGTATACTGTTGTAATAATCCTTCATTTGCTTTGCGTCCTCTGCCTGCGTACCGGCCGATTCGCATATAAACACCGGGTCGCAGCCGTATTTATAGGTAAGCTCCATAACCGGCTCGTAATCCGGTCCGTACACCGTATCCTCAAAGGTCAGGTGGCGCTTTTCGCCGCCCGCGGTGTATTCAATTTTGGAAAAATGCGAATGAAAGCTTTTAAGCCTGTCACTACCGAGCGTATTTTTAATTGCAAGGAAAATTTCTTCAAAATCCGCCTTGGTTTTGAGCGAGCCTAAGTCCCGCGCGTTCAAATGCCCGAAATCAATGCAGGGTATAAGCCTTTCATCAACCTTGCACAGCTCCAAAACCTCATGAAGCGTGCCCAACTGATTTACCTTGCCCATAGTTTCGGGGCAGATATGAATATTTGAAAGCCCCGCATTGTCAAGTGCCGCAACCGATTTACGCATTGTATCAATTGCAAGCTCCAGCGCGTTTTCGCGCGAAATTTT
>URPQ01000072.1 GCA_900549755.1 uncultured Oscillospiraceae bacterium | reverse complement strand
GATGTAGAATGATTGTGACGAGTGTTCAAATCAAGACAGTGAAAACGCAAAAACATCTCTATTGTCCTGTCTTCACATTTTTTATCTTAATGAAGGCATAGCTCAGTTGGTTAGAGTACCTGCTTGACATGCAGGGGGTCGGTGGTTCAAGTCCGCTTGTCTTCACCAAAATCGGCAAGAATCCTTAGATTCTTGCCGATTTTTTATGTAATAATTATGCAACAAGGCTGAGATATAAAAATCACACCTTACATTTGTCGGGGCGATACCCCGTATTTCTTTTTAAAGGCGCGGTAGAATACCGAATAATCGCGGAAGCCGCACTCAGAATATGCCCTTGTTGGGGATATTCCCGAAAGTATAAGCTGTTTTGCCATAACAAGCCTTTTTGCTGTAATATATTCACCCACGGTCATTGCCGTAGCTTTTTTAAATATATGGCAAAGGTGCGATTTGCTTATATAATACCTTTCGCAAATAATGTCCAGACTTAAATCATCGGAAATATGGCGGTTTATGTAGTTTATAATTCTGCTGTCAAGCGTTTGGTCTATCTGAATTTCGGACATTGTTTCAAATGCGGCAGAAATTTCGTTTAAAAGCGGTAAAAGATTTGTGATTATCTGCACGCGTCTGTCGGGGGAATTTTCTGTCATATTATCTATAAACAGTTTATAGGCGTCGGTTTTGAAATTTTCGGCTCGGTACAGGTTGAATGTACCCAATTTTCGATTTATAAACGGCGATAACAAGCGCCCTTTCGGGTCTATGCTTTTAAAAAGCTCGGCTTTAAAGTTTACCGAAAAGCGGGTGTAAGGCTTATCGGGGCTTATATCAAAATAGTGCGATTCGGCGGGGCGCATAATTAAAATATCGCCCGCTTTAAGCGGGTAGGGCGTACCTTCAACACGGTAAATGCCCTTGCCGCCCAAAAAGCAATAAAGCTCATAGGTTTCGTGGGTATGGGCTTTGAAATGCTCAGGGACGGGGGTTTCGTCATACTGATAGCCCATATCAATATCATTATCCTGATACAGAAAAAAATCTGACATATTATCACCGTGTATATATTATCATATACAAACAATATTTGCAATATAAAACAATAATATCAACAATTTAATTGTTGTGATTTCCGATATATAATTAAGGCGGGGGGGGAGAATATATGACTGATAACTATTTACTCAAAACCGCAGATGCGCAGGATATATATTTTAAAATAAAGGACTTGCCTATTGTTGATTACCACTGCCACCTATCCCCGAAAGAGATTTATGAGGATAAGCCGTTTGATAATATCGGTGAAATGTGGCTCGGGGGCGACCATTACAAATGGCGGCTTATGCGAACGGCGGGCATAGACGAAAGGTACATTACAGGCAACACCGACTGGCGCGAAAAATTTATTAAATATGCCGCCGCGTTGGAGCTTGCCGCGGGGAATCCGCTTTACCATTGGTCGCATATGGAATTGTCAATGTTTTTCGGCATAGATAAGCCGCTTAAAAGCGATAACGTCGCCGAAATATACGACGAGGCAAACGCCTTTATTGCTGAAAATCGACTGTCACCGAGAAAGCTCATAGAGCAATCAAAAGTAGAAACCCTTTGCACCACCGACGATATTATTGATACGCTTGAATACCATAAAAAAATAAAGGAAGACAAAAGCTTTAAAACGAGGGTTCTGCCCTCGTTCAGAACGGATAATCTGCTGCTTGTACGGCGCACAGGCTACCCCCATTACATAAAAAAATTAGCCGAGGTATCGGGCACGGAAATATCAAACCTTGAAAGCCTTAAAGCCGCGGTTATTAAAAGGCTTGATTTCTTCTGCCTTAACGGCTGCCGTTTTACCGACGTGGGTATTCCGTATTTCCCCGACAGAATTGCAGATGAGCCTTCGGCAGACGATACATTTAAGAAGGCGCTTGCGGGCGCAGAAATTTCCGATGCCGAATATTTAGGGTTTATAGGTAATATGTACCTTTTCTTGGCGGCGGAATATAAAAAGCGAAACCTTGTTATGCAAATGCACTTAGCCGTTTACCGCAACGCAAACAGCAATTTGTTTGCCGCCTTGGGTGCGGATTGCGGCGTAGACTGCGTGGGAGACGAAATAAGCGGCACGGCGCTTATACATATGCTTGACGCGATAAATAAAAACAGCGGTATGCCGCAAACGGTTATTTACACACTTAATTCCGCAAACGCGGCGCAGATAGCATCTATTGCGGGGGCGTTCCCGAACGTGCGCTGCGGCGCGGCTTGGTGGTTCTGCGACCACAAGCGCGGAATACGCGAGGAAATGGAAATTATAGCCGAAAATTCGTCGCTCGGCTCGTTCCTCGGTATGCTTACCGATTCGCGCAGTTTTCTATCCTACGCGCGGCACGATTATTTCCGCAGAATTGCGGCGGATATTTTGGGCGAGTGGGTAAACGGCGGAGAATATGATAAGGAAAGCGCCGTAAGGCTTGCCGAAAAAATCAGTTATTACAATATAAAGGAGCTGACAGAGCAATGAAAATGTCCTTCAGGTGGTACGGGGAAACCGACCCGATACCGCTTAAATATATAAGGCAGATACCGAATATGCGCTCGGTAGTAACCGCGGTTTACGATGTAAAACCGGGCAAGGTTTGGCCCGAAGAGAGCCTTAAAAAATTAAAGGAGCAGGCAGAGGAAAACGGGCTTATATTCGATATTGTAGAGTCAGTGCCGGTGCCTGAGGAAATAAAGCTCGGCACCGAAAAGGCGGACGAATATACCGAGGTTTACTGCGAGAACATTCGCCGCTGCGCGAAATACGGCGTAAAATGCATTACATATAATTTTATGCCGGTATTCGACTGGACAAGAACTCAGCTTGACAAAGAGGCGGCAGACGGCTCAACAAGCCTTGTCATGTATATGGATCAGCTTAAAAGCCTTGACCCGCTTAAAGACGATATACACCTGCCCGGCTGGGACGCAAGCTACACTCAGGCAGAGGTGCGCGATTTAATAAAAGCCTACTCCGCTTTAGGCGAGGAGGGGCTGTGGCACAACCTTGAAAAATTCCTTAAAAAGATTATTCCCGTGGCGGAAGACTGCGGAGTTACCATGGCGATACACCCTGACGATCCGCCGTACCCTATCTTTGGTATTCCGAGAATTATAACAAACGAGCGGAATATTGACCGAATGTTAAAAATAGTTGACAGTCCCGCAAACAGCCTTTGCTTCTGTACGGGCAGTCTCGGCTGTGCAGCGTTTAACGATATTCCGAAAATGGTTCGCAAATACAGCAAAATGGGCAGGATTGCATTTATGCATATCCGCTAGGTAAAGCTGTTAGAGGACGGCAACTTTGAAGAACGCGGGCATTTATCGAAAGACGGCAGTCTTGATATGTACGAAACAGTAAAGGCGCTGGTAGATACGGGCTTTGACGGATACGTTCGCCCCGACCACGGCAGAATGATATGGGGAGAGAGCGGAAAACCGGGCTACGGGCTTTTTGACAGGGCGCTCGGCGCTGCATATATAAACGGACTTTTTGAGGCCGCAGAAAAGGAGAAAAAATAATGGAAAAGGTAATTGTAATAACAGGCGCGGGCGGCGTGTTATGCTCGGGCTTTGCCGAGTTTTTGGCAGGAAAGGGCAATAAGGTGGCGCTGCTTGATTTAAACGAAGAGGCGGCAAAAAGGGTAGCCGACAAAATTACCGCGGCGGGCGGAGTAGCCAAAGCCTATAAGTGCAACGTGCTTGATAAGGCAAATATAGATGAAGTACGCGGCAAGGTGCTCAAAGACCTCGGGAAATGCGATATACTTATAAACGGCGCGGGCGGAAATAATCCGAAATGCACCACGGCGCACGAGGAATACGAAAAGGGCGATGAGCAGGCAAGCGATTTCTTAACATTCTTCAACATTGACGAAAAAGGCTTTGACTTTGTGTTTGACCTTAATATTAAGGGCGTGCTTTTGCCGAGCCAGGTATTTATGGCGGATATGATAGGCAGAAAGGGCTGCTCGGTGCTTAATATTTCCTCAATGAACGCATACCGCCCGCTTACCAAAATACCGGCGTATTCGGCGGCAAAGGCGGCGGTTACAAACTTTACGGAATGGCTTGCGGTGCATTTTGCAAAGGAGAATATACGCGTAAACGCCATAGCTCCGGGATTTTTTGTTACAAACCAAAACCGCGCGCTGTTATTTAACGAGGACGGCACCGCAACGCCGAGAACCGACAAAATACTGCGTTCAACGCCTATGGGCAGATTCGGCGAGGCAGAGGAGCTTTTGGGAGCGGTTGAATGGCTGCTTGACGAAAGCAAGGCGGGCTTTGTAACGGGAGTAACTATACCGATAGACGGCGGTTTCTCGGCTTATTCGGGGGTATAAGAAATGAAAATTTATGCATTTGCAGACGAGGCAAGTCCGATTATAGACGAACAGATAAAGGCGATGAAGGAAAACAGGCTTGACGGGCTTGAAATAAGAAACGTTGACGGCGTGAATATTGCCGAAATATCCGACAGCAAGGCAAAAGAAGTGCGGAAAAAGCTCGACAATGCCTGCCTTCGTGTGTGGACGATCGGCTCGCCGATAGGCAAAATTGATATAGAAAAGGACGATTTTGCACTTCACACCGAAAAATTCAAGCGCACGCTTGAATTAGCCGATATTTTAGGCGCTGAAAATATAAGGTTGTTTTCTTTCTTTACACCGTCTGAAAACCGCGATAGCTATAAGGATAAGGTAATAGAGCGTTTAGGCACTTTTTGCGAAATTGCAAAGGGCAGCAGCATAACCCTTTGCCACGAAAACGAAAAGGGAATTTACGGCGATATACCCGAGCGCTGCCTTGAAATTCATAAGGCACTCCCTGAAATGAAAGCGATATTTGACCCCGCGAATTACGTTCAGTGCGGAGTGGATACGCTGCAAGCGTGGGAATTGCTTAAAGGTTATGTTAAATATCTGCATATTAAGGACGCGCTTGCGGACGGCAGCGCAGTTCCTGCGGGCAAAGGGATAGGCAATGTTAAATTTGTATTAGATGAATTTAAAAAAATCGGCGGCAACAGTGTGACGGTAGAACCGCACCTTACGGTATTTGACGGTCTTAAAGGTCTTGAAAAAGAGGGAGATACAAGCGTTGTGGGCGAGGTTTACAAATATGCTACCGCCGAAGAGGCGTTCTCGGCGGCGGTAAGCGCCCTGCGCGAAATTTTGATATAAGGGAGAACGGTCATGAGTGAAAAAATCAAACTGGGAATTATAGGTGTAGGCAACATGGGTTCTTCCCACGCAAAGAACATTGTTGGCGGAGGAGTGCTTTTAAACCAGTGCCCCCATCAGCTTGATTTATGGCAGTGGATATGCGGTATGCCGAAAAAGGTGGAGGCGCATCTGCATTACGGAATGTGGCATAATATAGAGGTTGAGGACGACGTTACCACCTATGTTGAGCACGAAAACGGCGCGACGGGCGTATTTATTACCTCAACAGGCGATGCGCACGGTACAAACCGCTTTGAAATTCAGCTTGACAAGGCTAAAATGGTGGCAGAGGGTGACCGTCTTACCGTGCTTGAATACGATATGACAGAGCAGGAGTTTTCAAAAACAAATACCAATCCGTTCGGAATGGTAGGCGCGCACGAGGTTAACCCTCAGCTTGACGGGGAAAATCCCCAGCACAAGGGCGTTATAAACGCGTGGGGCGGCGCAATACTTCGCGGCGAACCGCTTGTGGCGGGCGGAGAAGAGGGCATAAACGGGCTTACCCTTTCAAACGCAATGCACCTATCCTCTTGGCTCGGAAAGGAAATAACTCTTCCGTTTGACGAGGATTTGTACTATAACGAACTTATGAAACGCGTTGCAACCTCAAAGCGCAAAACAAACGTTAAAGAGGTGGTTGCGGACACAAGCAGCTCTTACGCGGGAAGTAAATAAAAGGAGCAGGTATGTTATGAACGGGGTAAAGGTGGGAATTATCGGAATCGGGAATATGGGCTCTGCTCATTTGCGTATGATTACGGGCGGTAATATTCCGGATATGACGGTTACCGCCGTTTGAGATATAAACCCCGAAAGACTAAAAGCGGCAAAAGCGGAATACCCCGATATTGCCGCTTTCGGCGATTATACCGAGCTTTTGAAAAGCTCCGATACCGATGCGGTAATAATAGCCGTGCCGCACCCGCTGCACGCGAAAATTGCAATCGAAGCCTTTGAATACGGCAAGCATGTCCTTGTGGAAAAACCGATGGATATTACCGTTTCGGCAGCCGAAAAGCTATGCGCGGCGGCAAGGAAAAGCGGCAAGGTGTTTGCCATAATGTTCAATCAGCGTACAAACGGACTTTTTCGCGAGGCGCGCAGAATTGTAAACAGCGGAGAATTGGGTGAATTAAAGCGTTCGGTATGGATAATAACAAACTGGTACAGAACCCAAAGCTATTACGATTCGGGCTCTTGGCGCGCTACATGGCGCGGCAAAGGCGGCGGTGTGCTTTTAAATCAGGCACCGCATAACCTTGATATTTGGCAGTGGATTTGCGGAAAACCCTCTGCCGTTACCGCATTTTGCAATGTGGGTAAGTTCCATAATATAGAGGTTGAGGACGAGGCAACAATATATACCGAGTATGAAAACGGCGCAACTGGCGTATTTATTACCTCAACAGGCGACTGTCCCGGAACAAACAGGCTTGAGATAACCAGCACGCGCGGCAAAATTGTGCTTGAAAACGGGCTTTTAAAGCTGTGGAAATTAAAAGAGGACGAGCGCGATATTTGCAAAAATTCAGTCGAAGGCTTTGTAACTCCCGAAACGGAATACAGTGAGTTTACCGCCGAAAGGGAAGAAGCGCATGCGGGCATACTTAAAAATTTTGCGGGCGCTATACTTTACGGCGAAGAGCTTTTATCGCCGGGATACGACGGAATAAACGAGCTTACAATATCCAACGCGGCGTATTTATCCGAATGGACGGGCAATAAAAGGGTGCCCCTGCCGTTTGATACCGCCGAATTTGACCGATTACTCAAAGAAAAACAGAAAAGCTCCGAAATCAAAGAAAACACTGTAAAAAAATCAACCGATAAAAGCTGTGGCGGACGCTGGCAGGTCAATTGGTGAAAAACTGACTTTAATTTTGCAATTTTTTTGCTTTTTCAACTGATTTTATAACGTCCTTATCTGGGTTTATGCTATACAGCAGACCGTAGGGAATACTGTAATCCCAATTAACGGGAATGGAAACCAGCCCCGGGTGAACATCGCGCCAACACTCAATAGTAAGCAGCACATTACCCGAATCGGCACAGCGGTTGAAAACCGACAAATCATAAAATTGCGACGTGTCCTCAATATGAATCTGCGGGTGGTTTTTCTCTAAATCGTTGCGGATAAAGTCGTTCACACCCGAATCGCCGCGGCTTACTATTCAATCATATTTGCGAGCAGTATTTCTCGGACGAGGACGATAACACAAGCGACTATATAAGCGAGGGGATTGTACTGCACACGGGCGAGTTTGGTGTAACTGAAGCAGACGCGGGAAAAAAAGCCGATTTAGTACTGCCCATGAACGGCGGCTACAAAGCGCTTGACCGCGGCAGCGGGGTTGAAAAGATAAGGGTAGCGGAGAAAAGGGTTGCGCCGTGTCTCGGCTGCTGTTATTGCGCCCAAAACGGCGACCGGAAGGACGGCAAGAGGTTTTCCTCCTACGCGTCAGACAGTGATATTGCTGATTGGATAAGCTGACTATTTTCCCATAACTGTAACATTTTTAAACTCGGCTGAGAATCCGTTTGATGCGTCCTCCGCCGAAATCGGCAGTCCGGTGGCGCCTAAGTACAGGCGGCATATGCGGCTGCCTTTTTTGCTTTCGGTAAAGTATTTGTCGTCCTCAAGGCTTACTTCGCCCTTTTCGGCGGCTCGCAGCATTTCGTAAAGATATGTAAAAGCCATACCCTCAGGCATTTCGGAAATATTGTATTTATAATTAAACCCCGAATATTCAGCGGTGGCGTCGTCGCCCTTAAAGTGCAGAATAAGCCCCGAAAGCCCCTCGGGTGAGGTTATTTTAATATCTGTATCGCCGTTTTCGGCAACCGATACCTCGCCCTCGTAACATTCATTATAATATATAACCGTGCAGGAAAAAGAAATTCCCCGCACTAAAGGGGTGACGCTGCATTTCTGCCGACACCCCGAAAGAAACAGGGAAAATATAAAAATAAATAATAACAGAGATGTTTTTTTCAAGCCGAGCGCCCTTTCTTTACAGCTCCTCTGTTAAATCCGTGGGCAGCATTGCGCGCTCGCCGCGCTTTTTTGCCGCTTTATCGCCCGCCTCACCGTGAAGATAAACCGCCGCCTTTGAAGCTGCGAGCGGTTCAAGCCCTTGTGCCAGCAGGGAAACGGTAATTCCTGCAAGCACGTCGCCGCTGCCGCCTGTTGACATGCCGGGGTTGCCCGTGGTGTTAAAGGTTATTTCGCCGTCAGGTGCGGCAACAACGGTATTTGCACCCTTTAAAACCAAAATACAGCCGTATTTTTCTGCAAAATCGCGGGCGTATTTCACACGGTCGCTTTCAATTTCACGCGCGGTCACGCCGCACAGCCTTGCCCTTTCG
>URPQ01000071.1 GCA_900549755.1 uncultured Oscillospiraceae bacterium | reverse complement strand
CCGGCAGAGCCGATAAGCGGATTTATCTTGTTTTTCTTTGTAAACAGGTTCATAAGCTTTGCAAGCAAAACGCCGCCCGCAGTGCCGAGGCCGAAAGCCACTATTCCCATGCAGAGTATTTTTATGGTCTGCCAATTTAAGAATGCCTTTGCGGTGGCGGTAGCGCCTACCGAAATGCCTAAGAATATGGTTACAATGTTCATAAGCTCGTTTTGCGCGGTCTTGCAAAGGCGCTCGCAAACGCCCGATTCTTTCCATAAGTTACCGAGCATTAAGCAGCCCACAAGCGGAGTAGCCGAGGGAACGAGCAAAGCTACAAATATTGTTACCGCAATCGGGAAAATTATTTTTTCCGTTTTGCTTACTCTGCGCAGCGGCTTCATAACTATAGCGCGCTCTTTTTTAGTGGTGAGCAGCTTCATAATAGGCGGCTGAATAACAGGCACCAACGCCATATACGAATAAGCGGCAACGGCTATCGGGCCTAAAAGGTTCGGGTAGAGCTTTGAAGTGGTGTAAATGGCGGTAGGACCGTCCGCACCGCCTATAATACCGATAGAGGCGGCAGCCTCTGCCGGGAAAGCGAGCGCCAAGCAGCCTATAAATGTAACAAATATACCAACCTGTGCCGCAGCGCCCAAAAGCAGTGATTTCGGGCTTGCAATAAGCGGCTCAAAGTCGGTCATAGCGCCTATACCTATAAATATAAGGCAGGGGTAAATGCAGGTTTTAACGCCAATATACAGGAAATCAAGCAAACCGCCGTTGCTTAATATATATCCGTAATCGTAGTGGTGCTCGCCCGCCGCCATAAATTCAGCCCAAAGCTCGGTGTGGTACATGGCGTTATCGGCACCCGTAAACGCGGTAAGGTTTGTAAGCAGCATACCGAAGGCTATGCCTACAAGCAACAGCGGCTCAAACTGCTTTTTAATGCCGAGGTACAAAAGGAACAGAGAGATAAGGATCATCACAAGCGACGTCCAGTTTTCTCTTATATTGCCGAACAGCATATAAAAGCCTGTTGTTTTGGCAAATTCAATTATTTTATCCATATGTCAATTCTCCCAACCGTTAGCCTATAACGCAGAGAACCGCGCCGGTTTCCACCGATGCGCCCTTTGTAACATTAACCGAAAGAACGGTTCCGTCACAGGGGGACATAATTTCGTTTTCCATTTTCATAGCCTCAAGAATCATAAGCACGTCGCCTTTTTTAACCGCAGCGCCGTTTGTAACGTTTACAGCTAAAATATTGCCGGGCATCGGGCTTGAAACGGTTTCCTTACCACCCGAAACAGGGGCTGCGGGCGCAGCGGCGGGAGCCGGAGCAGCAGCGGGTGCTGGGGCTGCCGCAGGGGTGGGAGCAGCCTTTACCTCGGATGCGTCTACTGCCTCAAGAGTTACTTCATATGCGGTACCGTTTACCGTAACATTGTATTTTTTCATTTTCTAACACCTTTTTCTTAAATTTTTTTAAATGACAAAATTCTGATTGCGGAAATATCGGTTCCCATTTCTTCCGCAAGAGCCGCCGATACCGCAGCGATTATTTCTCCGCGGTTTTCTATCGGTGCGGGCGCGGGAACAGCAGCAGGAACCGGAGCAGCATTTTCTGTTTTTTTATCGGACGACATACATATGGCACCTATAATATAACAGAGAATAATTATGGAAATCAATCCCACAAAAACAACGCCCAGACCCATTCCGACAACGTACAGATTATCTACAACATTTGACAAAATAAAGCACCTCCCCCAAGGGTAAAAAATAGTTTTAAAAATTGATTGTTATTAAAATAACAAATTTAGCCCAATTACACTAATTATATATAATAAGTCAATAGATTACAATATGCAAAAGGTAAATTTATCAATTTATTAATTTTATTTATAATATCTTAATATTTTCTTAATATGAAGTCTTGTAACAAATTACAAGGCTTTTCAATAAACTGTTATAGGACAAAATCCTCAATTTAAAAAAGGAGTAAACAGGAATGGAAACAAGATTTAATGTTGCGGATTTCTATGAAAAATGCGGCTGTATGACCGCACCGCGAAGAACCGTTCGCTGCGATACCGCGAACACCGATTGCACAGATCCGCTTACTATGGTTTTTATCAATATGCAGCCGATCAACGGCGTTTATCCGCTTGATAAGGCGTTTTGCAGAGGAACGCTGTTCCCCGAGCTTGACAAACCGTTTTTGGGAGGTGCGCGCAGATGACCGAACAAGCAAAATTAAGGCGCAAACTCTACGAGCTGGATTTTGCCATATACGAGCTTGTACTGTTTCTTGATTCACACCCCGAAAGCGCAAGGGCGCTGGAGCTTATGCGTGAATACCGCGAAAAGCGCGACGCCGTTATGGCGGAATACCGTGAAAAATTCGGTGACCTTATAATAACGGCGAACGACGCACCGGCAGAGGAAAACTGGAAATGGATAGACGGCCCATGGCCGTGGGATAACGACTTTACGGAGGGCTGAAATTTATGTGGAGTTATGAGAAAAAACTGCAATATCCCGTTAATATTAAGAATCCAAACCCAAAATACGCTCAAATTATAATGGAGCAGTACGGCGGTCCGGACGGCGAAGCTTCTGCGGCGCTGAGATATTTGACCCAGCGTTACGGTCAGCCCTATAACGAGGTTAAGGGAATGCTTACCGATATAGGAACCGAAGAACTGGCGCACATGGAAATGATATGCGCTATGGTGCATCAGCTTACAAGAAACCTCACACCCGAAGAGATAAACGCAAGCGGCTTTGCACCGTATTTTGTAAGCCATACAAACGGCGTATATCAGGCGGCGGCAAACGGTGTGCCGTGGACGGCGACATATTATCAGTCGAAGGGTGATGTTATAACCGATTTGCACGAGGACCTGGCAGCAGAGCAAAAAGCCCGCGTGACATATGATAACCTTTTAAGGCTTATAGATGACCCTGATATAACCGATCCGCTGAAGTTTTTACGCGAACGCGAGGTTGTGCATTATCAGCGTTTTGGCGAGGCGCTGCGCCTTACGACCGACAGACTTGATTGCAAAAACTTCTACGCATTCAACCCCGGCTTTGACAAATAGCAGGCAAAAAATTCACCCTCGCTCGTCAGAGAGAGGGTGAATTTTTTATACCCTGCTTAAAAGAATTTCCGCATTACCTGTAATTTTAACCTCAAGCCCGGCAGGTATAAACACGCTGCCGCCCTTTGCGGCTATAAGCTCGCCGGCGCCCCACGATACGCCGATTTCTCCCTCAAGCACCAAAAGCGATACAAAGCTATCCTCTTGCTTTAAAGCAAAATTTCCGTTCAGCTTTAAAAGCTCGGTGGTGAAGAATTTGCAGGCTGCAAGCCTTCTTTTGCTGCCGTATTCGGTCTTTTCGGTTTCACCCACCGCGCCGTACGGGAGTGAAGGTCTTTCGCGCTTTGTAACATCAAGCGCCTTTTCTATATGCAGCGGGCGCGGCTTTCCGTCAGCCCCAAGCCTTCCGTAATCGGAAACACGGTAAGTGGTATTTGAGTTTTGCTGAACCTCGGCTATAAGTATTCCCGCCCCTATTGCGTGCAATGTTCCTGCGGCAATAAAGAAAACGTCGCCTTTATGAACCGGCACATAATTGCAAATTTCAGGCAGTGTGTTATCCTTAATTCTGCGCTCAAACTCCTCGCGCGAGACTTCCCTGTTAAACCCGTAAATCAGCTCAGCGCCATCATCGCAGTCTACAACATACCACATTTCGGTTTTGCCGAACTCACCCTCGTTTTTCAGAGCATAATCATCATCGGGGTGAACCTGAACGGAAAGTCTGTCCTTAGCATCAATAAGCTTTATAAGCAGCGGAAAAAACGGAAAAGCCGCCGCATTTTTACCAAGAGCCTTATCGCCCCAAAGTTCAATAGCCTCAGGCAGGGTCTTGCCCGCCAGCTCGCCGTTTGTAACCGTATCGGCGCCGTCCTTATGGCAGGAAAGCACCCAAGCCTCAGCTGCCTTTTCCTTATCGGTTTTAAAATGATAATCGGTTTTAAGCCTTGTTCCGCCCCACAGGTAATCCTTAACCGGAGGCTCAAGCAATAAAGGATACATAAAAACACTTCCCTTTGATTTTTCACATTAAATTTTATCACATTATTTCTTTATTTTCAATTACCGGCGGAATAAAATTTTCTATTGCGCTGCGCAGCTTCGGGTGGTGTATAACAAAATGAATTGCGGGGGCGTTGCCCTTTGAAATCATAGCCCACTGCCCCTCATGAATTAAAATCTGCAAATTCCTGAACGCGTTTGTCCTTGTAAATTCCGCGGTATAATTTTCGTGTGCTTTTTGAAACTGCTCGGTTTGCTTTATGAGTTCTGAGTATTCATCATAGCTAAGGCATATATCTTTACCGTAAAACATTCCCGAAAGTGGCAAAACCGCCGGGTGCTGTTCAAATTCCTCACGGCTTATAATCGGCATTTCGTCGGTTATGCTGCCATTTTCAAGAATTTTTTTCGCAATTTCGCGCTGCGAACGCGCAAATTCAAGAATTTTATTTTTATCCTCCGCCTGTATTTTACGGTTTTCAAGCATCCCTTCAAGGAAATCCGCTCCAGCGGTATAAAGCGGCGGCACGGTGAGAATATTGCGGCGTCTGCCTACGTTTTCCGCGTCGGCAAGCATAAACGCGCTCAGCCTGCGCGCGCCGTCCTCACGGTAAATTTCCATTAAGGGCGTTGCGTTTTTCAAAAGGTCCTCGGCGCGTTTTTTATAGTACGCTATATCATCCTTTGTCTTTGAAAGATAATACCTGCCGCGGTCATGATAGCCCGCAATCGCCTCGCCCGAAAGCGCCGCCGCGCCCGACACCCGCAAAAAATGGTTAAAAGTACCGCTCTGCGTTTTTTTGAGGTAATAGGGGGATATCTGCCCCGTCATATACATAGGTATCCAGCTTTCAAGCCCCAGCATCATTTCCTCAAACGAGCGGTCAATATTATGTACATTGTTAAGATGCAGCCCTTTTTTGAGCATAAGCGCCATTCCGTACATCCACTTTTTCGGAAAATCGGGGTCTTTTGCCATTTCGGTCATGGGCATATCGCTGTAAAGGGTAACGTCGTCATTCGATTTTGAAAGCACGGTCGCCTTTAAAAAATCAAGCTCGCTTTCCATCATTTCCCGAAGCCCGTAATAGTATTTTGAGATGGGCAGCTGAAACGGCAAAGAGGGCACTTTCATTTCGTCAAAGTGTATTGCCTTTATGTATTCGTTTAAATCAAATTCATCCAGCTTTGCAAGAAATCCCGAAATGCCGCCGCTTTCGGTATTACCCGATTTTCCACAAAGCAGCCATTCCTTGATTTTTTTATATCTTGCGGCGCGGTCGTCTGTTTCCTCGCCTATAAGCTCTGCCAGCACGGCAAGATCGGCGGGAGAATTTATCTCCCTTGCCACAAAGGAAGCCACCGCCTCGGCAAATTGCTCGGGGTCGGCGGGGCGGCGTGAGCCGTCTCTGAAACGGAATATGGTTGAGCTGTCGTAATTTGTGCTGCGGCAAAGCTTTGAAATATTTATATCAAGCACGGAGATAAGCGTATTGAAATTAAGCCGCAGCTGCTCCTTATCGACCAAAGCAAGTCCGTCACAGGCAAGAAGCTGCGCGCGTATTTCTTCCGCACTAAGGGCAATTTTTTTACTTTCGGCAATGCCTGCCAGTGCGTTTATAAGTGATGAAAAAGCCTCGCTTTCGGCATCGGGCAGCCTTTCGCCCGAGCGATAGCGGCTTACAGTCGCCGTAGATATGCCCGAAAGCGTGCTTAACTCCTTCGCGGTACATTCAAGCGTTTCTATATATTCGTTAAGCTTATCGCAGAATTTCATATTTTCACGTCCGTAGTGTTTTTTTACATTATACAACAAAGCTATTAAAAAATAAAGTATAAATATTTCCGTTTTGGCAAATGCCTTAACGGAAATTATTTTTCCGTTAATATGGTATATATGCTAAAATATTTATGGGAATATTCTGTTTTGCAAGGAGAGAACAATGAATATAAAATCAGAATTAAAAATACGGGGCTTAGCCGCTGTTTTGCTTGCTTTCACTCTGCTTTGCGGGTGCGCGGATAAGGGCGGTAAAACCTCCGAACCTACCGACAAAAAGGATACCTCGCTTAACGCCTCAACGCAAGCAGAGCCTGTAACGCTGGAACAGGCGCTTTTAAAGGAGCGCGGCCGGCCTTATGACCAATCGGATTACAAAAAGATTATCGGCGGCGAGGGTATTATTGATATAACCTCGGAATTTGATTGCTTTATTGATCACTCTTACAGCACAACCATTGACAATATGATAGTTTCGGGTGGCAAGACCTACCGCGCAAACTTTAATTCGCCGCTTTCAAACGGCAAAAATATTTTAGAAACGTTCACGCTGCCGTCCGGCGGCGAGGTGAGGTATTGGGACGCCACCTATGACGGCGAAATGTGCAATTTCTATTTTAAGGACGGCTCTGCTTATAAGCTCAGCGGTCAATCGCCGATTATGTCTTATATTCCCGAAAAAATCGATACGGGAAAATACCCTCTTTTCAAAAAGGTTTACCGCTATTCATCTGACGGCAAAACGCTCACCGACTGCACCGTGGAATTTTTAAACGCCGATAAGGTTTACCGCCACCGCACGCCGATGTTAGCCATTACAGGCAAAAAGGTAAGCCTTATTGATACGGCTAAATACCTTGATAAAAACACTGCCGGGTGGAATTGGTACAGAGATATGGGCTGGCGGGAATACATAGCCTACGATATTGATTTAACAGCGATAGGAAACGAGACCCCGATAAGGCTTTTCAACACCAATATTCTTATGACAAACTGCGCGTTTTATGAGATTGTGTATGCATCGGAGCCGCTTGATGATAATGATAAAAACGCACAGACAGCGCCCGACGGCTCAGTTTCGCCCTATTATCCCGCCGCGCCGCACCTTAACTGCAACCTCACTTTAAGAAAAATAACCCTGCTTACCAATTATTACAAGGATGTACGCAATATCTGCACAAGCCACGTAATAACCGATGATTACACCCTCTTACCGATTTCGGAAATTATGACCGAAGGCTACGCTGAATATTATAAATACGATTGCAACAAATTTTACAGCGCCTACCGCGATAAATAAAGGAGTAAAGCATATGAATTTCAATAAAAGAAAAATACTTCCAGCCGCTGTTTGCGCCCTGCTCGCGCTTTCCCTTACCGCCTGCGGCGGTAAAACCGTAACAAACAGCGACGGCACAAAAACCGTAAAAACCGAACGCGGCATAAAGGTCACCCAAACTGCGGCAAAGGCGACGCAGACCGAAAAATACGAAACCGCCGATTTCAGCATTACAATACCTAAGGGTTGGAAGGTAGCAGCGGGCGGCGCGAATATTTACCACACCATACGCGTAAGCGACCCGAACGAGCCGCTCAACGGTATGTATATTCTGCTTAAAGCGGAGTGTCTCTTACACTCGCAGGCGGGCAAGGCGGCATACCAAAGCCTTTATAATATGGGAAATACGCAATTAGCGCTGTTTGCAAACGCGGTTGTGCTTGAAAACCCCTCTACCGAGAATTTCTTTAAAATTTTCTCTGCTTACGGCGATTTCGCCTCTAAAATGGATTCCACCTACGCGGGCTTTACCTTCCCCCGTTACGACAATTTCACCGTGACCGACAGGTTTGCTTCAAACAGCAATTTAAAAGCCTATTCGCTCGGTGAGGAGATTTTGCGCGCAACTTTTACCGACGGCGGCAAGGAGGGCGAGGGAATGTTCTCAGCAAGTGTAGTGGATTTCGGCAGCTCGACTATATCTGACGGAACGGTTGTGGGCTATCAGCTAAAGCAGGCGGACGGCGGGTATTATATGGCGTATAACGTGGTGGCAATAACCGCCGCAAATGACACCTTTATAGAATGGGAAAGCGTGCTTACCGAATGTATGAAAACGCTTGATTATTCGGAAAGCTTTGTAAACGCCACAAATCAGGCAAGCAATGAAAAGGTTGCGCTTTCAAAGCAAATAAGCCAGAACTTTAACCAGACTATGGACGGCTTTATGTCATCATGGGAGAGCCGCAACAAAAGTCAGGATATTATGAGCCAAAAGCAGAGCGACGCGATACTCGGCTACGAGCGCGTTTACGATACCGAGACCAACGAGGTCTATAAAACGACAAACGGCTTTACCGATGTGTATGACGGCAAACGCTATAAGCCGGTAACAGATGACAATATGTATACCGAGCCTATAAGCGGCTATATTGAAAAAGTAAATTAAATTTTTAAAAAACTATTGACGGCGGCGTTTTTAGTATGTAAAATATTATTCGGTAATATTTTCGGCGCGGCGGGTTCGGTATTTATTGCCGTACCCGCCGTGCCCTTTTAAGGAACGGCGTTTTTTATGTCAAACAACAGGGAATGGTATTTTAAAGGATTAAGGGACGGCATTCCCATAGCGCTCGGCTATTTTGCCGTAGCGTTCACCCTCGGAATAGCCGCGAAAAAAGCGGGACTCGGCGCATTTCAGGCGTTCTTGGCGTCCGGGCTCACAAACGCGTCCGCCGGCGGATACGCCGCCTTTACACTTATCGGAGCCGGTGCAGCTTATATAGAGCTTGCAATAACCGAGCT
>URPQ01000070.1 GCA_900549755.1 uncultured Oscillospiraceae bacterium | reverse complement strand
TAGCGAGAAAATTTTTTCGCTTATGAAGTCGAGGAGTGCAGGAATACTGCCGTATTTCAAATGACGAGACAATATAATCGGACAAATTTTCCGCTATGGGAAGCATTGTAACCTGATTGTATTGTCTAGTCTTTTTTGCAATAAAAAATTTCCGATCTGTCATATGACGGGTCGGAAATTTTAATATATGCGGCTTTTTTATACTGTATAATTTAAGAAAAGCGAAGGGAGTTTTGCAAATGAAACTGACTTACGGTGTAAAAAAGCTTTTATCGGTGTTATCGGCAATAAGCATAGCGGTTTGCTGCCTGCCGTTTGCAGCGGCTGCGGCAACAACAGAAATCGCTGATAGTGGCGAATGTGGTGAAATTAAATGGTCGGTTGAATATGTTAGCTATATGGGTAACGTTCTTACAATCTCACCGATTAACGAAACTGCGGTTATACCTGATTTTGAAGACTATGGTGATAATGTATCGCCTTGGTATAAGTATCGAACAAAAATAGAAGCAGTGAAAATTGAAAGCGGCATAACCCGTATAGGAAATTATGCCTTTTATCGGTTCTCAGAAATTAAATATATAGATAAATACTTCGTATATAGTCATATTATGATACCGAGCACAGTAACAAGTATAGGTGATTATGCGTTCAGTAAATGCAAAAAGCTTACCAATGCCGATTTGGAAAATAATATTAAAACAATCGGCGAAGGTGTCTTTTCCTATTGCTCAAACTTCAGCGAGGTTTGTTTACCTACTAATTTATATGCTATTGACGGGACTTCAGAAGGGGAAATACCTGATTATTTGTTCAGCGGTTGCAGCGAACTCAGCAAGGTTACAATGCAGCAAAATAAAACCGTTGATTTTGTTATTACAAGCAACATTAACAGGATAGGCAAATATGCTTTTTCGGGTTGTGAAAAGTTGCGTGCTACAAACGGCAACTGGCTTAATGTGCCGAATACCGTTGTTACAATAGATGATTATGCATTTGAAAATTGCTCATCTATTGAAAAAATAAGCGTTACATCAGGCACAAATTATATAAGTCCCAGTGCCTTTAACGGCTGTATTTCATTAAAAACATTCCACATTATATACGGTGGAAATTCCGATTATTTTTATATGCCGACAAATTCAGAGCTTTTTAACAAAGAGCAAACCAAATTTATAAGGCTGATGCCCGCTTATTCGGGAACAGAATATACTTTTCCTGATACTGCTCTTGATATGGTTAGGGAAATAGGTGATTATGCATTTAACAGCAGTATGAATCTTGAAAAAATTACAATACCGGACGGAGTAAAATCAATAGGCGAGGAAGCTTTCAGCGATTGCGAAAAGCTGACTGAGATTTATTTGCCTAAAAGTATTGAGAAAATTGACTATTGGGCTTTATATGGTATCAAAACACAAAATGTTGATGTATATTATGACGGAACCGCTGTAGATTTTGAAAAGTTTGACGTTTACCTTCCCTCCAATATCACAATGCATTATAGCGGCATTGCCGTAGGTGATCTTCATCAGGACGGCAAAATTGATATTCTTGATTTAATTGCCCTTAAAAAAGCCATTGCGGAAAAAAATGAGCGTACCGACCAAAACGATATAAACGCCGACGGTAAATTAGACGCCGGAGATATTGTTTTGCTCAGGAAAATGATTTTAGGTCTTTAATATAGAAAAACATATAGCCCCTTCCAAATTTGAGGAAGGGGCTATATTAGATATTAGATAGCAGGCAAATTATCCGATTCACTTTAAAGTATAATGCACACAAGCCCGTTGCAGCCCTCGTTTATTACGCGCTCTATCGTTTCCTGTATGCGCTGACGCGCGTCTGCCGGCATACGCGAAAGCTTGGTGTGCAGTCCCTCGTTTACAAGCTCGTGCAGAGATTTTCCGAATATGTTTGAATCCCAAATTTTAACAGGGTCTTCCTCAAATTCGCTGAGCAGGTACATAACCAAGTCTTCCGACTGCTTTTCACTGCCTACTATGGGGCTTACCTCGGTGGTGATATTCGCTTTCATAAGGTGAATTGACGGCGCCGACGCGCGCAGCCTTACGCCATAGCGCCCGCCCTGCTTCATAATTTCAGGTTCTTCAAGCTTTAAGTCCTCAATTTCCGGCATTATAATGCCGTAGCCTGTAGCCTCCACCTCGTCAAGCGCACCCTTTACCCTTGAATATTCCTTCTTGATTTTTGCAAGCTCCTTTATGCTGTCCATAAGCTCCTGCTCGTCGTTTATTTTAAGCCCCGTGCTTTCGGCAAGAACGCGGTAGAAAAGTGTGTTGTTTATCTTTATCATAACATCCGCGCTGCCCGTGCCGAGGTCTATGCCGTTCACCGCCGCGCCGTCGGCATTTTGGCTGTTTGCAAACGCCGTTTCAAAGCATTTTATATCCCTTATATGCCGCACGTTTGCCGCCGATTTCTTTATGGTGTCGGTAAGCTCCGCGCGCAGCCAGTGGTCAAGCGGCAGCGAGTTTATCCAGCGTGGGAAGTTTATGCATATCTCCTTTATGGGGAACTCAAAAAGTATGCGTGATAATATCTGCTTAATATCCTCTTCGTTAAGCTCTAAGCAGTTTACGGGCTGCACGGGTATTCCGTATTTTTCGGTCAATCTCTGCGCTAATTCCTGCGCCTCGGGCGATTCGGGGTACATACAGTTCAGCAGTATAATAAACGGCTTGTTTATTGCTTTTAATTCATCAATTACCCGTTCTTCCGCTTCCTCGTATTCGCTGCGCGGAATATCGCTTATGCTGCCGTCGGTAGTTATTACCAAGCCTATTGTTGAGTGCTCGTTTATAACCTTGCGCGTGCCTATTTCCGCCGCCATATTAAATGGTATGGGTTCTTCAAACCACGGCGTCATTACCATTCGCGGCTGGTCGCCTTCAATATATCCGAGCGCGCTCGGCACTATGTAGCCTACGCAGTCAATAAGGCGCACATTCATAGCGGATGAATCATCCACCTTTATCTGCACGCCCTTTTCGGGTATGAATTTCGGCTCGGTAGTCATTATTGTTCTGCCGGAGGATGATTGCGGCAGCTCGTCATTTGCCCTTTCCTTCTGGTAATCCCCCGAAATGTTCGGCAGCACGAGCTTATCCATAAACTGTTTTATAAAGGTAGATTTACCCGTGCGTACCGGACCCACAATGCCGATATAAATATCTCCGCCGGTACGCGCGGCAATATCCTTGTAGATGCTCACGTTTGTCATAATTTTTCCTCCATATGCTTTTAACTCGCGGCAGTCAAACTGTCTTTTGGTAAAACATATGCCGAAATACATATTTTTATGACAAGTATTTATTGAAAACAGAATATACTTTTGATATAATAATTTTACCGCAAAAATGAAAAGAGGAAATAGCTTGAACGAAAAAGAGGTTGCCGAAATAAGACGGCGTTTTAACCCGCAAAAAACAAATATTATAGGTGTGCACGGCTGTTATGTTAATGAAAACCGCGAAATTGTTGCAGAATTTAATCAGCCGCTTGCCGCTTTAACGCAGGATGAAACAGAGTCAATGCTCGCGCTGCTTAAAAAGCTGCTTTCGGGCGGACTTGACAGAAATCTTATAGATATTGAGTTTTCAAACGAGCAGGTGCTGGGCGGCGAGGAACACAAACGCTTATTAAAACTGCGCGATTCTGCGCTTTGTGATGAGCCGGAATTAAAAGCTCTGTTTTCAGATATAATAGAAACCGTGAGGGTTGAGGGCGCATACCTTATACTTGCCGCAGCGGATAATTACGATGTTTTTACCTACCGCGAGGACGGCAAAAAGGACGAGGACTCAACCGAGCTGTTCAAATACTTTTTGTGCGGAGTTTTCCCTGTGAAAATGACAAAGCCGCAATTAAGCTTTGCCGCCTTTGATAACACATTTAAAAACATTGTTGCAAATTCGGTTATAACCGCCCCTCTGCTCGGCTTTATGTTCCCCGCGTTTGACGACCGCGCGGCGAATATTTACAATGCGCTTTTTTACACTAAGGATTCCGCGGCGAACAACTCGGAAATAATAGACCGCCTTTTCAAAGCTGAACCGCCAATGCCCGCCGCCGAGCAGCGCGAGACCTTTAATTCCCTGTTAAACGGCGTAACGAACGACGAAAACAACCTTGAAATAATTAAAAATATTCAGGATGAAATAGGCGGTATGATTACCGAGCATAAGGAAAGCCGGGAGCGCGAGCCGCTTGCCGTTTCGCGTGACGATATTTGCGATATTCTGCGTTCTGCCGATATGTCGGATAAAAAAATAGAAACCTTTAAGGCGGGGTTTGATGAAAGCTTCGGCGAAAAAGCGCGGCTTAACCCGCAAAATCTTGTGGAAACAAAGCGCTTAGAGCTTACGGGAGCGGATATAAGCATAAAAATAAACCCCGAGCGCAGCGAGCTTGTGGAGACCCGCGTTATTGACGGTGTGAAATACATACTTATCCGCGCCGATGAAGAAATTGAAGTAAACGGTGTACCTATAAATATCGGAGAGT
Source organism: uncultured Oscillospiraceae bacterium (assembly GCA_900549755.1). GTDB lineage: Bacteria > Bacillota > Clostridia > Oscillospirales > Acutalibacteraceae > UBA737. Next base: position 4,181 of record URPQ01000070.1, on the reverse strand, counting down.
GATATTATGAAAATGCTTTTTAAACAGCGCTTTTTTTCCTGGTTTGACAGCTACGATATTTACGACGAAGCGGGCAACACGCTTTACATAGTAAAGGGTCAGCTTTCGTGGGGGCACTGCCTTAAAATTTTCAGCCCCGAGGGCGCAGAGCTCGGCATGGTAAAGGAAAGGGTTTTCACCTTTCTGCCGAAATTCGAGCTGTATATGGGCAGCAGCTATATTGGCTGCATTAAAAAGGAATTCACCTTTTTCAAGCCGTCGTTCAACATTGATTTTAACGGCTGGCATATAGACGGCGGGTTTATGGAATGGGATTACACGGTATACGGTGCGGGCGGCTCGGTTGTAGCCGCCGTTTCAAAGGAAATTTTCAATTGGACCGATACATACGTTATAGACGTTGCAAACCCGAGCGACGCGCTTTGCGCCTTAATGCTTGTGCTTGCAATTGACGCGGAAAAATGCTCAAGGAATAATTAGTTATGAGGAAATTTTATTATGCGGAAAACTAAATTATGCCTACTTAAAAATACCTGGTGCTTGCCTTTATGCGTGCGTGCAGGGTGGCAAATTTAAGAAAAATTATTAAAGGGTGATTTATATGATAACAATATCTTTTAACATTCGCTGTGCGAACGACCCGGACGGTAATTCCATAAAAGAAAGGGCGGAAAGACTGAAAGCAGTTCTTGATAAATATAACGCCGATATTATAGGCTTTCAGGAAGCAACGCCCGAGTGGCTCGATATTATAAAAAAGGATTACGGCGAAAAATACGAAATATTCAACCGCTATCGTGATTCGGCAAATTTAGAGTCTACGCCGATATTATGGAAAAAGGAACGCTTTGAGTGTATAGATAAGGGCTATTTCTGGCTTTCGGATACGCCGCATATCCAGTCTGACGGCTGGGACGATTGGAAATGTAAGAGAATTTGTATTTGGGCAAGGCTTTTTGATAAGCAGAACAGAAAAATTTTTAATTATCTTAATACACATTATGGCTTTGGGGACGACTGCCAGTTAAAAAGCTCCGATTTATTCATAGAAACCGTTAAAAATATGTCGGGCGAGTATACAATTTTAACCGGAGACTTCAATGCAACGCCTGAGTCACCGGCATACGGCAGGCTTTCGGAATACTTTACCGATGTAAACGCCGTAACCGCTAAGGATTTAGGCACTACCTACCATAACTACGGAAAGCTGGCTGCGGGGCAGCATATAGATTATTGCTTTATATCAGGCAATGTTATTCCGCTTAATTCGCAGATAATAAGGGATACCGTGGGTGGTAAATATCCGTCAGACCATTACGGGCTTTTATCGGAAACGGAGTATAAAGAGTAATTTTAAATATATATGCAAAAAGCCCTCGCATCCCCTTAATGGATACGAGGGTCTTTCATTGGTACATTAAGCGCTGAAAAGCTTTGAAAAACGGCTTTTTATAGGGCTGTTTTTGCCGAAAAGGAAATATGTAAGCACTATTTGCAGCACGGTCATTACTCCCGCCTGAATAATCCTGCCGGGCAAAAGTCCCCAATAGCCCTTACCGAAAAGCAGCGAGATCCAAAGGGAATTAAGCAGCACCGAACCGAAAATCTGATTTATTATAACACTTAACGTCACACGTAAAAAGGTGGCGTTTTTGTGTATGAAAAAGGCGGTGCAGGCTGCGGTTAAAACTGCGGTGAGGGTGAACCCGGGAAAATATGCGCCGCTCGGGAAAAGCAAAGCACCCAAAAAATCGCCCACGCCCGCAACTACCATAGCCCACGGCGCACCGAGCATTGCCGCGGCAAAGGCTGTTGCTATAAAGGCGAAACCAAACCGCTGATTCCACACATTATAGGATAAAAAGCGGTCAAGCACGATTTTCAGCGCTATTAGCAGCGCTGCGGTTACGGTTTGCAGAATGTACTGTTTGTTACTTTTTTTCATAAAAAAACCTCCTTATTTACCCGTTTTACCGATAATAAGGAGATAACATCTTCATATTAGCCGGCAGCGGGATGCGACTGCCGTACCGCGGAAAAAATTCCTTCGTCTGCCCGGCAACTCCCCGTCCCGGCAGCACTTAACGCACGACTGTCTACTCTGCATGGTGTTCGGTATTGTAACACCTAATGTTATTTTACACTTATTGAGCCGGTTTGTCAATAATTACTTGCATATTACGGAAAAATCAAATATAATGGAGTTATAAAATACACAGGGGAGTGTGCGCTTTGCGACGCCTTTTGGCAAAAATGGCGGACTTTATCCGCGAATCGGATAAAATACTGCTTATAATCTGCATTTTCACCAGTCTTTACGGCTGCGCGGCGGTTTTTTCCGCCACCCATTACAGGGCTACCTACCGCCCGTTTCTTATTCAGTTTATCTGCTTTGCGGCGGGTGTTGTTGCCGCGCTTATAATTTCGGCGGTTGATTACTCAAAAATTCTGCGCTACTGGTATCTTGCGGCGGCACTGGGTGTAATTCCCGTTATGCTTACATTCTTTATAGGCTTTGCCCCCGAGGGAACGGACGATAAGGCATGGCTTGACTTAGGCTTTACCACCTTTCAGCCGGCAGAGCTTTTGAAAATTTGCTTTGTGCTGACCTTCAGCGCGCATATAAGCGCCGTAAAGCCCAATATTAACAAGCTTAAATACTTAATACCCGTTTGCCTGCACGGGGCTTTTCCGGTTTTGCTTATACACTTTCAGGGTGATGACGGAACAGCGCTTGTTTTTGCGGTTATGGTTGTGTTTATGCTTTGGGCGGCGGGCGTTTCAAAAAAATATTTTTTGGCTATGATACCCGTAATTTTAATTGCCGCGCCCATTATTTATTTCTTTGTTATGAACGACGACCAGCGGGACAGGCTTACCGCAATTTTCAGCGTTTTGGATTTTAAGGCGGCGGCAAAGCGCGACCCGAGCGAGCAATGGCCCACCTACCAGCAGTGGCGCGGCAGAACCGCCCTTGCAAACGGCGGCTTTGCGGGTCAGGGTTTTTTAAACGGCGATTTCACGCAGAACGGCATTGTGCCCTACGGCTTTAACGATTTTATTTTCGTAAGCATAGGCGAGGAGTTCGGCTTTTTGGGCTGCATGGCGGTAATTCTGCTGCTCGGCGGCATTTGCTTCAGGTGCCTGCAGGTTGCGCGGCTTTCAAAAAAGGACAGCGGAAAACTTATTTGCGTGGGAATTTTTGCAATGATTTTCACCCAGGCGGTAATAAATATAGGTATGTGCACGTCTGTTCTGCCGGTTATAGGCATAACTCTGCCGTTTTTCAGCGCGGGCGGCACGTCGCTTTTCTGTTTATACATGGGTATAGGGCTTGTGCTGAATGTTTATCTGCACCGCAACTCAAGAACTATATATTTGCACGATAATTTGAAATAATTTCCACACATAGCAATATTTGTCTATAAAATACAATATATTTTACTTGATAAAATCTACGGTAATTTGTAAAATTAGAATATAAAAGGAAAGGGGAATTTTTATGATTCGCGTAACCGTTTATAATGAATTTTTACATGAAAAAACCGATGATAATGTCAAAGCAATATATCCCGAGGGAATACATAACGCCCTTAAAGAGCACCTGACAGACGATGATATTACGGTTAAAACCGTAACGCTCGATAATGTTGAGGATATTACCGACGAGCTGCTCAGAAATACCGATGTTCTTATTTGGTGGGGGCATATTGCACACGATAAGGTGCCGGACGAGGTGGCAAAGCGTGTGCAAAACGCAGTGCTTTCGGGCATGGGTGCCGTATTCCTTCATTCTGCACACCATTCAAAGCCGTTCAAGCTGCTTATGGGCACACCCTGCTCGCTCGGCTGGCGCGAAAACGGCGACCGTGAGTATGTTTGGGTCTGCGACCCCTCACACCCGATAGCACAGGGCATTGACCGCTACATAATGCTGGAGCACGAGGAAACCTATGCCGAGCCTTTCAGCATACCCGAGCCCGATAAGCTTATATTTATAGGCAGCTATGAGGGCGGCGAGGTATTGCGCGCAGGCTGCTGCTACAGGCGCGGTTACGGAAAGATTGTCTATTTCCAGCCGGGGCATGAAACCTTCCCGACTTACCACAACCCGCAGATAATTCGCGTTATTAAAAATGCAATTCAAAAAGTTATGAAAATAAGAGATGTTAATACATTAG